>NZ_FR902088.1:102346-149875 GCF_000437815.1 Acidaminococcus sp. CAG:542 | reverse complement strand
CGCCGGCCAGGCAGCCCAAAAATGCCAGAACCGTCAGGACCAGCAGGAAATGCCGGATCCTGCCACCGGTCATACCGGGTTCTCCCGGAGCCAGGAAGCCGCAGACAGCAGAGCCTTCTGGCCTTCTCCCGCCGCTTTGTTGATCTGCCAGGGATAGCCCACCGCATCTCCGGCGGCAAAAACTCCCTCCACACTGGTGGCCAGGTTGTCATCCACCCGGATGAAGGGACCATCCAGCCGGAGTCCCGGCAGGAGCCGGTCCAGAGGATCCGTTTCCCGGAGCAGGAACAGCCCCTCCAGTTTTTCCGTGCCGGCAGTGGTTTCCAGGGCTTCCACCCGTTCCTCTCCCAGCACCTTCCGGGGTTTGCCTTCCATGATCTGCACATTGGCAGGCCGTTTTTCCGGCAGGGGGAAGTCCGCCCACAGCTTCACTTCCCCAGCCACCCCCGCCAGGAATTCCACTTCTTCCCAGGCAGAGGGCAGATTGGTCACCACCCCGATGGTCTTTCCCCGGTACAGGTACCCGTCGCAGGTGGCACAGTAGGTGACCCCCTTCCCCACAAGGGCCGTTTCTCCCTCCAGGGGCTTTCCGTGGGAGGCTCCCGGGCACAGCAGGATGCTCCGGGCCTCGTACACTTCTCCCGGGGTGGCCAGATAGAAGTGCTTTTCCCGGGGCAGGATGCTCAGCACCTTGTGGGGGACCACCGTGGTCCCGGCGGCCTTCATGTGGGCGGTAAAGGCGTCCATCAGTTCCGCTCCCGACCGGTCCGGCATCCCCAGGTAGTTTTTCACCAGGGCGCTTTTCCGCAGGGCCAGGCCGAAATCCCCGGTATCCAGCAGCAGGGCGGACAGGGACCGGTTGGCGGCGGTCACCGCCGCACTGCAGCCTGCAGGGCCGCCCCCTACAATGGCAATGTCATACAGCATAGCTTTCTCCTTGTTTCCTCATCCGTTTATTTGAAATCCGCCACTTTTTCCAGGGGCAGTTTGGGCACATAATAATCCCGGGCCTCATCCACATAGTAGGCCAGTTTCCCTTCTTCTCCGGGCACCAGGGTGCTTTTGTGGGCAGGATAGCCCAGGGCCAGCACGGTGACCACTTCCCGGTCTTCCGGGATCTCCAGCAGAGCGGCGATCTTCGCCCGGTCCACCGCTGCCAGGATGGCGCTGCCCACCCCCTGGGTCCAGGCGGTGATGGCCATGGCATCCAGGGCGATGCCCACGTCGATGCTGGTGATGGTGGGGTTGGCCTCCTTGGGCCGGGACACTACCACAAAGGCCACCGGCTGTTCCCCTTCCCTGGGGGTGCCGATTTCTTTGGGCAGGGCCGCTGCCCACCGGAGCAGCGGCTGCATGGCCTTCACGTTGGCGGGGCTTGCCACCACCGTGAACCGGAGGCTCTGGCCGTTCCGGCCGCAGCTCCGTTTCCGGGCCACATCCGCCAGGGTCCGCAGCAGGGCCGGATCCACCGGTTTCTGTTCAAAACGCCGGTAGGTCCGGCAGGTATCATACAGGGAAGCCAATTCCATTCCAATCACTCCTTTTTATTCCACTTCGGCCACATAGCCGTTTTCTCCGTCCGCCCGGAGGGCCAGCACATGGGGAGCCTGTTCCAGGAACAGCACCGCTTCCTGCTGGCGGATCTGGAGAGGACTGTTGAACACATCGGTGGGCACAAAGCCGTTCACCGGCAGCTGCCGGATCACCCCCAGGGAATCCTCCCCGATGACGGCCACTTCATTCAGATGGGTCTTGCCGGTGCCCCGGCGGCCGTAGCTGAGCACCAGGATATCCTGTTTTCCCGGACGGAAATCCAGTTTGTACAGGGCGTATTCCACCCCTTTCTGGAGGGTGGACAGGCCTACTCCGTCTCCCACCTGCCAGCCCAGCACCAGCACTTTTTCTCCGCTGGCAGGGCCGGTAAGGCTAGCGCTGATCTTCAGAGGAATCCCTTTCTGGAATTCCACCGTCAAAGGGGGCTGCAGCTGGCCGTTGGCGCTGAGGCTGTAACGGGGAGCAAAATACTGGGCCGCTTCCCCGGCCGCCGGCCCGCCCATCCCCAGCATCACGGCCAGAAGGGCAATTTCCCAGGTATTTTTCATACATCCACCTCCCCCAATGTTTGGGCTTTCATGATTTTTCTGTATCCTTTTTATTATACCCTACCCAGAGGAAAGAAGACAATTGTCTTTTCCCTTACTCCTCCAAGGCTTCCCGGAGGGCCTCCACTCCTGCCCGGATCTTTTCCTCTCCGATGCCGGCAAAGGACAGGAGGAATTCCGGAGGCCGGCCCGGTTCCGTACCCCGGACGGGGATCACCCGGACGCCTTTTTCCAGGGCCCGGGCGGCCAGTTCTTCTGCTGTCCCCGGCCGATCCAGGGCAATGTGGAGATGGAGCCCGGAGCCGTAGCCCAGCAGCCGTACCTGGTCCCCGAACACGGCAGTCAGAGCTTCCTGGAGCAGCCGGCTCTTGGTCCGATACAGGGTCCGGAGCTTCCGGATGTGCCGGGTCAGGTGCCCTTCTTCAATATAGGCCGCCAGGGCCAGCTGTTCCACAGTGGACGAGGTCTGGTTGTACCGGCCGGCAATGGCCCGGTAGGCAGGCAGCAGTTTTTCCGGCAGCACCAAAAAACTGATCCGCAGGGAAGGCAGCATGGTCCGGGAAAAGGACCCCAGATAGATGATCTGTTCCCGGTTCCCGAAGCTGTGGAGGGCAGGGGTGGGCCGGTGGAGGTAGCGGAATTCCCCATTGTAGTCGTCTTCCAGCAGGTACACCCGCTCCAGCTGGGTGGCCACGATCAGGTTGTTCCGTTCTTTTTCCGTCAGGGCCCGTCCCTTGTAGGGATTGGCGGGAGAGATCATCAAAAGGCCGGGCCAGTCCCCTTTGGGGTCTGCCGGATCGTAGGCACAGGTTTCCCAGCCCATGAGATGGAAGATCTGTTCCGCCTGGGGGAACCCGGGGGCTTCCAGTCCCGCCACCTTCCGTTCCAGCGGCAGCAGGGGCAGCAGCACCAGCAGCAGGGTCTGGAGACCGGCTCCCACCAGGATCTGTTCCGGCCGGCACACCACCCCCCGGGAAGCGTAGCTGTACCGGGCCAGCACCTTCCGCAGTTCCGGTTCTCCCTGGGGATCCCCGTATCCGGCAATGGAGGCGGGATTCCGGAGCACCTGGTTCAGGCACCGGCGCCAGAGCACCGTATCGAAGGTGGAGGTATCGATGTAATTGTTGGAAAAATTGTAAAGGACAGCCGGCCGGGCCGGATCCGGCGGGGTTTTCGGCTCCTCTCCCTCTTCCCGGGGCCGGTAGGCAGCCACCCGGTACCCCCGGTTGGGCAGGTTTTCCACCACTCCCTGGTCGATGAGGATCTGATAGGCTCCCTCCACGGTGGTCCGGCTCAGTTTCAGGTCCCGGGTCAGCTTCCGGATGGAAGGGAGAAAGTCCTGGGATCCCAGGTGGTGGAGCCGGATTTCCCGGCAGAAATAAGCGGCCAGCTGCCGGTAAAGGGGACCCGCCCCCGGCTGTACCCGGAAATTAAAAGTGGTCAGCAAAGAACCGTGCTCCTTTCAGTGCTGCTTTTCAGCAGGATCTATAGTCACGGATATTGTAGCATAAAAAAACAGAGTGCTGCAGACAACCTGCAGCACTCTGTTTTTCACGCCTGTTTCGCCATGATTTCCTTGGCTTTCATCAGGCGTACGGTGCTGGCTCTTTCGTTTTCGCTGAGCTTCATGGTGATGTACTTGATGCTTTCCTGCATTTCCGGGATCATGACATATTCCAGGGCGTTGACCCGCCGGCGGGTCTTTTCGATTTCATCCGCCAGCATGTTGCAGGTCTTTTCCACTTCCGCCAGTTCCAGAAGATCCGGCAGGCAGGTGGTCAGTTCCGTCACCGCCGTATCCAGTTCCCCGGTGGTGAAGGCGAAGGAATAAGGCACCTGGGCCGCATCATCCGCCGTGGCCCCGGTATAGGTCAGGGTGGGCACATCCACGCTCATCACGTTCTTGCTTCCCACTTCGAACTCGGCGCTCCGTGCCGGGTACAGCAGGGCTTCGTTCATGGTCAGGAATCCCATATGGGCCCGGGCCACCACGAAATGGTGGGACACGTTCTGGAGGGCTTTTTCCATTTTCAGCCGCAGTTCGTGGTTCCGGCGGATGTAGATCATGAACTGCCGGACCATTTCGTCCCGTTTGTCTTTCAGCAGTTTATGCCCCCGGACGGCGGTGGCCAGCCGGCGTTTCAGCCGGGTCAGCTCCATCCGGGTAGGGTTTACGTTGGTAGCCATGGGTTATTCCCCCTTGGTGCCGTCCGCCGGTTTGTAGTACTTGTCCAGGTATTCATCCCGGATCCGTTTCAGCTCGCTGCGGGGCAGGATCCCCAGCAGCTTCCAGCCCAGATCCAGGGTCTCTTCGATGGACCGGTTGGTCCGGTACCCCTGGGACACGTATTCCTTTTCAAAGGCATCGGCGAATTGGGCATACAGCTTGTCCACCTTGCTAAGGGCCGAATCCCCCAGGATGGTGGCCAGTTCCTTGGCCTGTTTCCCCCGGGAATAAGCGGCGAACAGCTGGTTCATGGTATCCGCATGGTCTTCCCGGGTCTTGCCCTTGCCCACCCCTTTATCCTTCAAACGGGACAGGGAAGGCAGCACGTCGATGGGAGGGGTCAGCCCCTTTCGGTACAGTTCCCGGGACAGGATGATCTGGCCTTCGGTGATGTACCCGGTCAGGTCGGGGATGGGATGGGTCTTGTCGTCTTCCGGCATGGACAGGATGGGGATCATGGTAATGGACCCCTTCTTGCCCCGGATCCGGCCGGCCCGTTCGTACATGGTGGCCAGGTCCGTATACAGATACCCAGGGTAGCCCCGGCGTCCGGGGACTTCCTTCCGGGCAGCGGACACTTCCCGGAGGGCATCGGCATAGTTGGTGATATCGGTGATGATGACCAGCACGTGCATATCCAGCTCAAAGGCCAGATATTCCGCTGCGGTAATGGCCATACGAGGGGTGGCGATCCGTTCTACCGCCGGGTCGTTGGCCAGGTTGATGAACATCACCGCACGGCTCAGAGCCCCGGTCCGGTTGAAGTCCTGCATGAAGAAGTTGGCTTCTTCGAAGGTGATCCCTACGGCGGCGAACACCACGGCGAATTTTTCATCGGTTCCCCGGACTCTGGCCTGCCGGGCGATCTGGGCAGCCAGCTGGGCATGGGGCAAACCGGAGCCGGAGAACACCGGCAGCTTCTGGCCCCGGACCAGGGTGTTCAGGCCGTCGATGGCACTGATCCCGGTCTGGATGAATTCCGAAGGATATTCCCGGGCTGCCGGGTTCATAGGCTCCCCGTTGATGTCCTTGTATTCTTCCGGAATGATGGCCGGGCCTCCGTCAATGGGGTTGCCCATGCCGTCGAACACACGGCCCAGCATGGCAGGGGATACCCCCAGCTGGATCCCGTGGCCCAGGAACCGGGCTTTGGCGGTAGCCGGCTGCAGCCCCTGGGAGTCCTCGAACAGCTGGACCAGGGCTTTGTCCCCGTCCACGGTAAGCACCTTCCCGTTCCGGACTTCCCCGTTCTGCTGGTGGATTTCCACCAGTTCGTCATAGGTTGCGCCTTTTACCTGGTCCACCAGCATCAGAGGGCCCACCACTTCACGGATGGTTTTGTAATCCTTACGCATTTTCTTCACCCTCTTCCGTCAGTTCTGCAAAAGCCTGCTCCAGTTCCCGGTTCAGCTGGCCGAACTTTTCCTTCCGTTCTTTTTCCGGAATGTACTTGGCACGGCCAATCTGTTCCCGGATGGGCATGTCGATCAGCTTGTCCAGCTTCACATGCTTGGTCATGGCATCCAGGGCCTTTTCATACCAGGTGATGATCAGCTTCAGCATATCGTACTGTTTTTCCAGGGAAGTGTAGGTATCCACTTCGTGGAAAGAGTTCTGGTGCAGGAAGTCTTCCCGGATGGACCGGGCACATTCCATGGTGATCCGGTCCTTGAAGCCCAGGGCATCGATCCCTACCAGACGGACGATTTCGTTCAGGTTGGATTCTTCCTGGAGGATTTCCATGGCGGTCCCCACCAGTTTGGACCAGTCGGGAGCCACTTTGGCATCATAGTAGGCCCGGAGCCGGTCGGAATACAGGGAATAGCTCTGGAGCCAGTCGATGGCCGGGAAATGCCGGGCATAGGCCAGGGCCGAAGACAGGCACCAGAACACCTTCACGATCCGCAGGGTGGCCTGGGAAACCGGTTCGGAAATATCCCCGCCGGGAGGGGACACGGCCCCGATGGCGGAAACGGCGCCTACCCGGTCGTCCTTCCCCAGACATTCCACTTCCCCGGCCCGTTCGTAGTATTCGGCCAGACGGGAAGACAGGTACGCCGGGTACCCTTCTTCACCGGGCATTTCTTCCAGACGGGAGGACATTTCCCGGAGGGCTTCTGCCCAGCGGGAGGTGGAGTCAGCCATAATGGCCACTTTGTACCCCATGTCCCGGTAATATTCCGCAATGGTGATGCCGGTATAGATGGACGCTTCCCGGGCGGCCACCGGCATGTCGGAGGTGTTGGCGATCAGCACGGTCCGCTTCATCAGAGGCAGGCCGGTGCGGGGGTCGTTCAGGGCCGGAAATTCGTTCAGCACGTCGGTCATTTCATTCCCACGTTCTCCGCAGCCCACGTACACGATGATGTCCGCATCCGCCCACTTGGCCAGCTGGTGCTGGATTACGGTCTTGCCGCTGCCGAAAGGACCGGGCACAGCCGCCACACCGCCCTTGGCAATGGGGAACAGGGTATCGATGACCCGCTGGCCGGTAACCATGGGTTCTTCCGGAGGCAGCTTGGTCTTGTAGGGACGGGCCACCCGGACCGGCCACTGCTGAAGCATGGGATACTCCTTCACATTCCCCTTGCTGTCCTTCAGTTTGTACACCGGGTCCAGGATGGTGGCTTCCCCTTCATAGACCCATTCCACCGTGCCGCTTTGGCCGGGAGGCACCATGATTTTGTGGAGCACGGCGGGTGTTTCCTGGACGGTACCGATCACATCGCCGCCGGACACCTGGTCCCCGGGTTTGGCCACCGGCACGAACTGCCATTTCTTTTCCCGGTCCAGTTTGGGGACTTCCACCCCACGGCTGATCCGGTCCCCGGCCAGTTCATAGATTTTTTCCAGCGGGCGCTGGATTCCGTCGAAGATACTTTCGATCAGCCCGGGAGCCAGTTCCACGCTCATGGGAGAGCCGGTGGATTCCACCGGTTCCCCAGGCCCCAGGCCGGCCGTTTCTTCGTATACCTGGATAGAAGCCTTATCATCACGAAGCTCGATGACTTCACCGATCAGGCGCTTGTCACTGACGCGGACCATATCATGGAGCTGCACGTCCTTCATGCCTTCGGCGACAATCAGCGGGCCGGATACTTTCACGATCTTTCCACTCACGATTGTTCCCTACCCTTCCTTGAATAGAATATCGGCGCCTACTGCTTTTTCCACATTTTCCCGGACACGCTTCATGCCCAGTCCCAGGGATTTGTTTCCTGCCGGGATGGGGATGATAGCGGGAAAGGTAGCGGTAGCATATTCTGCGATCACGGTCTGGGCCTTCTGGGCTGCGGTTTCCGTAATGTAGATCACGGCATAGCCCTCATCGGCCAGACGGTGGATCCTGCGCTCTATCTGTTCCTGTTCTTCCTCGTAGAATACATCGAACCCTACGGCCTTGAAGATCATCACAGAGCTGGGATCGCCGATCACTGCAATTTTCTTTTTATCCATCTTGCTGCCTCCCATGCTTCCTGTGATCAGGCATAGACGCTGGGCAGCTGGGGTTCAAAACCGCCCTGGATGGCTCCGAAGATCATCCGCAGGGCTTCCGCCTCGGTTTCCCGGGCTTCCAGATACCCTACGATGGGTCCCAGGGTATGGGTGTCCCATCTGGCCCGGCGGAGGATCAGGCTCAGGCCCTCTTCCATCCGGCGGGGAATGACCCCCAGCTCATTGGTCTGTGCAAATTCGTTGATGGCCTGGACCAGTTCGGCTCCATGGCTCCCCTGGTTCAGCCGGGCTCCCAGCTGTTCCGGAGGCACATCCAGGCTTTCCTCGAACACCGTTTTGGGGATATCCCCACAGTCCACCAGGACCAGACGCAGCTGGGACAGCTCCCAGTGGAGGTTCTGGGCCCGGATCAGGCTGATGGTGTTCTGGTAATCCGCCCACAGGGAGAAGTAGTTCCGGATGAAGCCCCGCTCCTTTTTCCGGTCCAGCACCTCTTTGGCCTGGCGGAACAGGGCTCCGTCCAGGAGCGCGCTGAGCCGGAACGGATCCGCTTCCCGGGCCAGGTCCCCTTCGATTTCGTTGAGCACCTGGCAGTAAATGGGCGGCAGGTCTTCATAATACTTGGTATGGACCATGTCCTTCAGCAGGTTCAGGTCGAAATTGCCTCCCTCCCGAAGGATGTCATCGGCCTGGATCCCCAGCAGCCGTGCCTTCAGCAGGCATTTCAGGTTGTGGGTATCCACCGGCAGCAGGAACAGGCCGGTAAGCTCCGGATCCGGGGTCAGTTCCTTGATCCGTTTCCGGGTCAGCTGCATCTGGGCCCGGATGATCAGGTCGATTTCTCCCCGGACCACTTCCTGTTCCGTGGCCACGTTTTCCCCATAGCCGGTTTCCAGCAGCAGCTTCATGGCTGTCTTCGTACTGTCCGCTTCCGCGATCCGCCGCAGCTGGGCGGCGGTGAGCAGATGGGTGGACAGGGCGCTGATCCGGCCCAGGGCATATTCATAACTGGGCTGGGGCATATTACTTCACCTCCGCGCCAAACAGGAGCTCTGCCACGCGGTATTCCTCCCCGGTCCGTACGTCTTCCAGCAGGGTGGCGAAGGAGCCGTCATAATCACAGGTCTCCCCTTCGATGAGCACACCGTCGGTGAACTCCGCCTCTTTGTCCGAAAGGGTCAGGGACCCGTTCCGGCCCTGGGCCTTCAGCTCTTTGTTCAGCCGGTCCAGGAATCCCTTTTCATACCGGGAGCGGTCCTTGGCAGGCACCACCAGGGTTTCCCGGCCGGTAAGATCCGCTTCCAGGATGATCCGCCCGATCAGTTTCTCCCATTGTTCCTGGGGCAGGGCTTCCAGCTGCTCCCGGGCCCGGTCAAAGGCCTCCTGGAGCACTTTCCGCTTGCTGGCCAGGTTCTCTTTCTGGCTCTGCAGTTCGGCAATCAGCTGCAGACGGCCTGCAGCCTCTTTGGCATCCACCTGGGATTTGGCCTGGATTTCCCGGACCTGTTCCTGGGCTTTGGCCAGGATCTGTTCCTTTTCCTTCCGGGCCTTTTCCTGGGCTGCTGCTCCGATGGCTGCCGCGTCCCGCTTCGCTTCTTCTTCTATTTTCTGAATGATTTTATCGCCAGACACGACGGGTCACCCTTTCTTATAATTTGATCCCGTTCACCATGATGAAGGAAATCAGCAGACTCAGCACGGCGTAGGTTTCCACCATAGCCGTCAGGATAATGCCTTTACCGGTTTCTTCCGGCCGTTTGGCGGTCAGGTAGATGCCGGAGGCAGCCACTTTCCCCTGGTAAATGGCGGACAGCAGGCCCCCGATGCCCATGGGCATAGCGGCGAACAGATAGGCCAGGCCCTGGAAGGTGGTCAGGTCCTTTACGTTCCCGTCGATGACTCCCAGGTTCAGGATGATGATAAAGGCGATCAGCAGGCCATAAATGCCCTGGGTACCAGGCAGAGCCTGGAGCACCAGCACGTTACCGAATTTGTCCGGATCTTCGCTGACCACGCCGGAAGCGGCCTGCCCGGCAATCCCTACACCAATGGCACTGCCAACCCCTGCCAGAGCTGCAGCCGTTGCTGCTCCACCAAATGCCAGCGCTGTTCCTAAAGTAATCATAATGAAATCCTCCCTTATTTCGTAATATCCGTATACTTGGTCCGGAGTGCCAAAGGCAGGAACGCCCGGCCGCCGGCTTCATAAAACTTGCCGAAGAACTCGATGTACTGCAGACGGCTGCTGTGCACGAAGGCACCCAGCACGTTGATGATGATGTTGAAATAGTGACCGGCCAGAAGCACCAGGATGGCGGCCACAATGCCCACCGGTCCTGCACTCCAGAGCATCTGGGCCACCGTGTTGATGACCATGGCGATGACCCCGGTGGCCAGTCCCAGGGCAAAGATCCGGGAATAGCTCAACAGATCGCTGAGATAGCCGCTGATGTTGTACAGAGTCAGCAGCCCTCCCAGGAGCCGGCTGACGATGCCTTTTTTCTCCCGGCCTCCAAAAAGGATGATGATCCCGGCACCCAGCCAGGCCAGGTATTTGCCCACAGGCCCCGGAACCAGAGCCATCAGGAAAAAGCTCAGGAACATGATCAGCCAGCTGATCTGGTCACAGACCGCTCCCACAATGTCTCCCTCCCGGAAGAGCATGTAGACCTTCACCAGCATGCCGGCCACCAGATGGATGGCCCCCAGGCCGAAGCACAGGGCCAGCATCTTCAGGGGTTCCTTCATGGGGACAAAGAGCAGAGGTTTCCACTCCAGCCCGAACCAGCCTCCGAACATGGCCCCCCACAGGATGGTGGAAATGCTGCCGAAGAAAATCACCATGGCCAGCTGCCGGGCAAAGCCCGTAGGCCGGAACTTCTTCAGAGCGAAATACAGCATCACCGTGAGCACCAGCCCGTAGCCTGCGTCCGAAAGCATCATCCCGAAAAAGATGAAATGGAAAGGAGCCATGATCAGGTCCGGATCGATGGACCCGGCTTTGGGCAGAGAGTACAATTCCACTACGCTTTCGTAGGGTTCTACCAGCTTCCCGTTTTCCAGCACCGTGGGAGGGATCTCCCCTTCTGCCGGGTCGGCAAAGGTCAGCTGGTAAGCATCGGTGACGCCCTGGACCACTTTTTCCACCCGCTGGACCCGGTCCTTCCGGACCCAGCCCTGTACCTTGAAGGCACTGACGGTTTCCACCCCGCCGTTCTGGAGACGGTCATGGGCGGCGTTCAGCTGGTCGTAGTACAGTTCCACCTGCTGTTTCTGAGGGATGCTTTGCCGGGTTTCCTCTTTCAGCCGGGTGATCCGACTTTCCTTTTCTTCCGCTTCCTGGAGCAGTTCCTTCCGGACATCCGCTGCCAGGCCGCTGCGCTTGGGCAGCACCGCCTCGCTGAAATCATGTTCCTTCAGGAGATGCTTCACCTCATTGTCAGCGTCTTCATAAGCCAGGATCACCATGGCCTGGCCGTCCTGGGTCAAGTCATAGAAGCTCACATCCGCCAGGAGGCTGCTGATGGCCTTCTGGAATTCCGGCAGTTCCTTTTCCGGCAGGAAACCCACATGGCAGCGGGTGGTTTCCGTAAAGCTCAGCTGCTCCAGGGGAATATCCAGTTTCAGCCAGGGATCCAGGCTTTCTGCCTGAGTCCGGAGGGCGGCCGCTTCACTTTCCAGGGAAGCGATCTTGCTGGCCGTAGTATCCAGTTTCTCCGTCAGCTGCCGGCCTTCCTGGGTCTCTTTCAGGAAATTTCCATAGGAAATGGCTTCTTTTTGGGGAAACAGAGGATTCTTGGCACCGTTCTGGACCAGGAACTGGAGCACCTGGCCGGTTTTATCCAGCTGGGCGCTGACTTTTTCTGATCCGGGCAGGGCCTTGGTTCCCGCTTCCGGTTCCAGCATCACACTCCCGTCCTTCTGGAGGGCCAGGAGCAGGGCATCGCGATCGGCTTTCAGAGCATAGAGGGTCAGTTTTTGCATGGGTACTAACATTCGATCACGACCTTCTTCATAATATACTGGACTGCCCCATCCAGATTTTTCCGGGCTTCCGCCGCCTGGGCCTCATCCCGTTTCCGGTTTTTCTCCACCAGAGCGTCTGCTTCCTGTTTGGCCTGGGCTTCCGCCTGGGCAATGGCTGCGGCGGCCTGTTTCCGGGCTTCCGCGATCAGGGCGTCCGCCTCCTTGTGGGCTTCTGCCTGGGCATCCCGTACGGTGTTCCGGGCTTCCAGGGTGGCCTGTTTCTTCAGGTCATCCGCCTTCTGTTCGGCATTTTTGATGTCTTCCAGCATGGACATGGTATCACCACCTTTGCACAGGGAAGGCTGTGCCTTCCGGATTTCAATGAAAAATAAAATTGCGGTAACAATATAGTATTTCAACAAAAACAGAGAAATTCCTGCTGGTATACTATAGACCCATTATACTATACTGTATCTATTTTTGTAACATAAACTTTGTGGAAATTTAAGAGTTTTTCCTGACTTTGTTCCGTTCTTTGAAGATTCGTTTCATATGAAACAATAATATAGCAAGAAAACGGGAAGCAGCTGACTTACAAGTCAGTTCGCTTCCCGTTTTCTTCACTCTTCACTCTTCACTCTTCACTCTTCACGCTTCACGCTTCAACGTCTCCAGCAGATAATCCGTGAACTCTTCTGCCGTGGCTCCGTCTTTGTCGGTAGTGATCACCACTTTCCGTTCTGTCCGGGTGCAGATGTCCAGGGCCTTCACCAGCTTTTCCTTCTTGTCCGCATACCCGATGTGGCTGATCATTTCTCCCATGGCCCGGATCAGGCTGCAGGGGTCTGCATATTGGGCCCGGTGGTGCTGGACCAGGAAGTTCCCCACCCCGTGGATGGCTTCGAACAGGGCATACTGGTCCCCGATGTTGGAACTGCTGGCGGTGCCCAGGCCTCCCTGGTATTCTGCCGCCACATCCGTCACAATATCCCCGTACAGGTTGGGCAGCAGGAACACCTCCATTCCTTTGGTGAATTCCGGATCCGTGATCTTGGCGGCCATGGCGTCCACCAGTTCTTCCCGGACGGTGATCCCGGGGTACTCTTTTTCCAGGGCATGGGCGGTCTTCAGGAAGTTCCCGTCCACCAGTTTCACGATGTTGGCCTTGGTGACCACGGTCACGTTGGTCTTCCCGTTGTTCCTGGCGAATTCGAAGGCGGCCCGGCAGATCCGTTCCGCGCCCGGACGGGTCAGTACCTTGAAGTCAACTGCCAGATCCTCATTCACCTGGATGCCCTTGTTCCCCCAGATGTATTCCCCTTCGATGTTTTCCCGGAAGAAGGTCCAGTCGATGCCCTTTTCCGGAATCCGTACCGGCCGCACCGCCGCATACAGCTGGAGGGCCCGGCGGAGCAGGCTGTTGGCGCTGACCAGGTTGGGCCAGGGATCCCCCGCCCGGGGGGTCACAAAGGGTCCCTTCACCAGCACATCGCAGGCCTTGCAGGCTTCCAGCACTTCCGCCGGCAGGCTTTCGTTCTTTTGGGCCCGTTCCTCGATGGTCATGCCGGGGATGGTCCGGAATTCCACCTTCCCGGAAGCCACTTCTTCCTGCAGCAGGTATTTTGCCACCCGCAGGGCCTGTTCCATGATGTACGGCCCGATCCCGTCCCCGGGCAGGATCCCTACGGTGATGTGATCCAGCTTCTTGAAGTCCTTCCGGCCAGGGGCCTGTTTCATACCGTCGATCCGCTTGAAATCCTCCCGGATCAGAGCCCCGAATCTCTCCATGGCCTTCCGGATGGTTTCTTCCCGGACCTGTTCTTCATATCCCATTTCGTCCATATGTTCCATGCTGTATTCCTCCTTATAATCAAAGCCAGCGAAGCTGGCCTCCTTCGGCAGTTGACCGTTGACACGCTTTTTTATATCTCCGGCAGCCGTTCCATTTCTCCCAGATGGAGCAGTTTGATGGCCACCCGCCGTCCCTGGTGGGGATAAACATGTTCCAGCAGGCCTTCCGCCTTGTTCAGCAGGGCTTCCTGGGGCAGGGGTTTCCGGTAGGACCCGGTGGGGTCTTCGATGAACTGTTCCAGCTCCCGTCCGTCCTTCAGACGGATCTTCACCCGGCAGCTCCAGTGGCCGGGATAGGCTGCGGTCAGTTCCGGATCCTCCCGGACGGTGATCCGCTGGATCAGGGCCCGGATGGTCGGATCCTTCACTTTGTCCGGGGCAAACATGCTTTGATCCACTTTGCCGTACAGCAGGCTGCAGGCCAGACCGTAAGGCAGGGAAAACTTGGCGTCCAGGGGCGTCCGGGGATGGAGGCACCCTTCGCTGACGGCACACTGCTGGTAGCCGATCTTATAGGTTCCTGCCTCCACACTTTCCACCTGTCCCAGAATCTGTTCCGCAGCATCCTCAAAGAGCAGCATCCCTTCTCCCAAGATGGCCTTCCGCAGAGACAGAGCTCCGTCGATGCCGGCGTGGGCACTGCGGCAGCAAGGGTAGGGCTTCATATCCATATTGAGGATCTCCCAGCGGGTCCCCAACCCCTCCGTGAGTTTTTCCACATGGCCCCCGTCGCTCATGGCCTGGAACAGACCTCCGTCTTCCCCTTCCAGGATATGGATGGGGCCCCACATACCGTACCGGGCCAGAAAAGTGCACCGGATGCCAGTCATGGCCGCCTGACCGGGATTCAGCACTTTAGAATTGGTCCCGTCTCCCAGGAAGGCCCACACCCCGGTGGTCTGGGACCCGGCCAGACCCAGGGCACTGGCGGTGCCTTCTCCGTTGAGACCTAAAAGACGGCTGCAGGCGGCGGCCGCCCCGAAAGTGCCGCAGGTGGCCGTGGCATGCCAGCCCCGTTTCCGGTGGGCCGCCACATCCAGGGCCATGCCCACCCGGTGGGCCACTTCATATCCGGCCACCAGGGCCGTCAGGAACTCTTTTCCCGTGCTGCCCAGCTGCTGTCCCAGGCACCAGGCCGCCGGGATCATACTGGCGGAAATATGGGTTTTGGACGCCGGATGCACATCATCCAGTTCCAGGGTATGGGCCAGCATGGCATTGAGCATGGCGCCATCGGTCACGGACCATTTTTGTTCCAGAGGCTGTCCCCACAGGGTCACTCCCTGGGTCCGGTTCTGGGGATCCAGCGTCTGGAGAGCCTGTTTCATCTGTTCCACCAGGAGGTCCCCCACTGCTCCCATGGCGGCGCTGATCAGATCCAGGGCCCGGCAGACCGCTGCTTTTTGGACTGTTTCCGGCAGCGTATCCCAGGAAAGGCCGGCCGCAAATTGGGCCAGCCTCCCCAGAGGTGCTGCCAGCACCTTGTTTTCCATTGTCCTGCCTCAGCTTTCTTTGAACAGATTGATCATGGAACCGGCCAGCAGGGTCTTCCGTTCCGTATCGTTGAGGATTTTCAGATCCAGGTGGAGGGTCCGGGTGCTGCCGTCGGTGCCGATCACCGTGGCATCGATGCCTCCCCTGTTTTCCGCCACCACCTGACGGATGTTGGGCAGCCAGAGGAATTCTCCCACTTTCAGGTTGATTTCCTGGTCCGGATGGGTGAAAGGCAGCATCCCCCAGTTCACGCAGTTGCTCCGGTACCGTTTGGTAGCATATTCGATGCAGATGTTGGCCAGTCCCCCCAGCACCTTCTGGCAGGAAGCGGCATATTCACGGGCGGAACCGTCTCCGGGCCGTTTGGCATAGAGCACGGAACCGATGCCGGTGGTTTTCATCAGGGTATCCAGGTCTTTGTCCACGTCAATGCCCACCTGTTTCAGCGGTGCATAGAATCCTTCCGCCGTCTTCCGGTCTCCGGCCAGACGGGCCTTTTCATAAGCCTGGGCAGCCTTGGCCCGGCCTACGTATTTCGGATCCTTCCGCAGCAGGGTGAATTCAGAGATCTTAAAGGGGTTGGACCGGTAGGAAGCGGTTTCCCCGGAAGGGATCAGTTCATCAGTGGTGGTCACTTCGTCCCGGATCACCGAAGCCACCTGAAGCAGCAGGTTGTCGGTGAGATGTTCCATGGCCGGCCAGTCCTTGATGAAGGGCCCGTAGACGATTTCCGTCTCCGGCTGGGCTTTGCCGAAACCGTTGTACACCACATTGTCGTAAATCTTTTTGTTGAAGGTGAAGGCCGGCAGTTCTTCCGGTTTGAACACATCCCCGATTTCCTCCGCAGAAGTCAGGTACCCGCCGTTGAAGGCCGTGGCAGCAATGGACTTGGAGTCCATAAGGGCGGCAGAAGCCACCTGGCCCATGTTGGGCTTGGACCCTTCCCGGTTAGGGTAGTTCCGGGTGGAATGGCGCAGGACGAAGGCATTGTTTTCCGGACAGTCGCTGGCGCCGAAGCAGGGGCCGCAGAAAGCCGTCTTGATCCGGACTCCTTCGGTCATCAGGTCATTGGTGATCCCGTCCCGGTTCAGTTCCGTGAGCACCGGCTGGGAAGCCGGGTAGATATTCAGAGGGAACATGCCCAGGCCCCGGTTTTCCGCTTTGGCCACCTGGTCCACATAGGCAATGTTTTCAAAGGAGCCGGCGGCACAGCCGGCAATGGCTGCCTGATCCACCAGGATCCGGCCGTTCTTCTGGATCTTGCTCATCATATCCGGATGGATGTCCGGGTTGTTTTCAAAGACGGTCCTGGCATTGTCTTCCACATATTTCATGTATTTTTCCGGGTTGGCAATCACATCCTTCAGGGGAAAGGCGTTGGAAGGATGGTAGGGCAGGGCGATCATGGGCTCCACCGTATCCAGGTCGATGTGGATGAAGCTGTCGTAAAGGGCCTTGTCTTTGGGAGCCAGATGCTTGTAATCCCCTTCCCGGTCATGGATCCGGTAATCTTCCCGGACCGTATCATCGGTTTCCCAGATGGAAGTGAGGCAGGCGGATTCCGTGGTCATGGTATCGATGCCGTTCCGGAAATCCATGGACAGGGAATGGACCCCGGGGCCCACGAATTCCAGGATTTTATTCTTCACAAAGCCGTTCTTGAACACGGCACCGATGAGAGTCAGGGCCACATCCATGGGCCCCACCCAGGCTTTGGGAGACCCGGTAAGATACACCCCCACCACCTGGGGATATTTCAGTTCATAGGTCTTGTCCAGCATGGCTTTGGCCACTTCCGGGCCCCCT
Source organism: Acidaminococcus sp. CAG:542 (assembly GCF_000437815.1). Classification (NCBI taxonomy): domain Bacteria; kingdom Bacillati; phylum Bacillota; class Negativicutes; order Acidaminococcales; family Acidaminococcaceae; genus Acidaminococcus; species Acidaminococcus sp. CAG:542. The sequence goes on along the minus strand of NZ_FR902088.1, from coordinate 132,973 downwards.
TCCCCGATGGCCAGGCAGCCCTGGCTGCCGTACCGGGTGTGGGAGTCGGAAACGATGGCCATGCTGCCGCCTTTGACGATCATTTCCCGCATGTAGGAATGGATCACCGCTTCATGGGGCGGTACGAAGATGCCCCCGTATTTTTTGCAGATGGTTTCCGCATATTTGTGCACGTCGGAGTTGATGGTACCCCCTACGGCGCACAGACAGTTGTGACAGTTGGTGAACACCGTTGGAACTGGAAACTTTTTCAGTCCGGAAGCGCAGGCGGTCTGCATGATGCCCACATAGGTATTGTCATAGACCCCGATGGCGTCGAACTTCAGCTGCAGGTTGGCCGGATCTCCGCTGGTGTTGTGGCGGGCGATGATCTGGTACGCAATGGTGTTCTTCCGGCCGGCTTCCGGGTCCCATTCCGGATGGTCCTTGGCCGGTACAAAGGTTTTGCCCCCGTCCAGGGCATAATAGGCTTCATTTACACACTGAATCATGATTCTTCTCCTTTTTTCCCTCAGCGGATATATACAAATCCATCCATGATCCGGCGGGCTGTACGGACCACGCCGCCCTGGAGCACTTTTTCTCCGTCCATCTTCATCAGCACATCGGTGACCCCGCTGGAGTGGCCCAGCCGGACACAGTCGCTGTTATGCTCTCCCAGGATGTCACTGACAATGGTCCCGGGGATCTTGGCAGCCGCCCCGGTGGCCACAGCCACGGTCATGGGATAGGCCTTGTGGAGGGCTCCCACGGAAATAGCCCGGACGCACAGGTCCATGTCACCGGCCTTTACCACATTTCCGTCCATGTTTTTGTAATCCTGGGCCGGACTGACAATGGCCACCTTGGGAGCGGAAGTGGATTCCGTCCGGGCCTTCATGAAGTCATCCACAAACCCGAATTTCTGAGCGGTGATGCCCCGGATCCGCTCGATGTGTTCCATCACGTCCCGGTTCTGGTTCAGTTCCGTCAGTTCCGTTCCGGTGATGCCCAGGTCTTTGGCCTTGATGAAGACCACCGGGTTGGAGCAGTCGATCATGGTCACTTCCGCCGGTCCGTATCCGGGCACGTCGATGGTTTCCTTTTTCTGTCCGGTGGGGAACAGTTTCCCGGTCTTGGCTCCGGCGGGATCTTCGAAATACATGTCGATCCGGGACCCGGTGCCCGGCACCCCCTGGATTTGGGCATCCCCGTTGACACAGGCTTTCCCGTCCTGGACCCGGACGTGTTCTTCAATGACCTTGTTTGTATTCACATTGTAGACCCGGACTCTGGTGATCCCTTCCACCGGTTCCACCAGCCCTTCATCAATGGCGTAGGGCCCCACCGCGGAGGAAATGTTCCCGCAGTTGGCGGAATCATCCACCCGGGGGATCACAATATCCACCTGGTAGAAGTGGTAGTCCACATCGATGCCGGGACGGGCGGACCTGCTGATCACCGCCACTTTGGAAGTGGAGCTTACCGTGCCTCCCATACCGTCGATCTGCTTCACATCCGGGGTCCCCATCACCTTCAGGAAGATTTCCGGCCACTGTTTTTCATCCGCCGGCAGATCCTCCTTGTGGAAAAAGACCGCCTTGCTGGTGCCGCCCCGCATGTATACGCAAGGGAACTTCCGCTGTTTCTGATTCATGGTATTTCCTCCTTCTGACCTGTGAGCCATTCTCTGTTCTTGTTGTCTCCAGTATAGCCCTTTCTTTCCATTATGAAAAATGATAGAATATGCTTAAATATCATTCCTATTTGGAATATAGAAGGGAGTCTTTTAGATGGATGAACGGGATATCCAGATTTTCCAGAGCCTTATGGAAACCCGGAACGTGACCAAAACCGCCCAAGCCCTGTACATGACCCAGAGTGCCATTACCAAGCGGCTCCACAAACTGGAAGAGGAACTGGGGGCCCCTCTTTTCCTCCGTTCCGTCAAGGGACTGATCCCGGCGCCTTCTGCCGATGCCATCGGGGAAGAAATGGGACGGCTCCAGGAATCCCTCCAGCGTCTGAAGACCCTGTCCCAGTATGCCCAGGGCCGAATCGCCGGCCATCTGAAATTCGGTGTTTCCGTAAACTATGCCCGGTACACCCTGCCCCCCCTCCTGAAGCAGTACATGACCGACTATCCGGAAGTCCGCATCGACGTGACCACTGGCCAAAGCCTGGACCTGTTCACCAAGCTCCAGGAAAACCGGCTGTCCATGGCGGTGCTCCGGGGGAATTTTCCCTGGGCGGGAGAAAGCCTGCTGCTGTCCCGGGAACGGGTCTATGCGGTAACCAGCCGGGCCAATGAGGGCATGGCCCTGTCCCGGCTCCCCTACATCCACCGGCAGTCCGACAAGCCTTTCATGTCCCGGATCCAGCGATGGAAACTGGAACAGCACATTACGGAAGCCGCCTCCTCCATCCAGGTCAACGACATTTCCACCTGTCTTTCCATGATCACCAACGGCATCGGGTGGTCCGTACTGCCGAAAATCTGCCTGAAGGACCGGGAAGACCTGGTGTGCCAGCCCCTCACCTTCCAGGACGGTACCCCCTTCACCCGTTCCACCTTCGCCCTGTACCGGGAAGAATACGCCCAGCTGCCCCAGGTGAAGATCTTTCTGGAGAGATTGAAAGGGGCTGTTGCATGAGCAACAGCCCCCTTTCCTATTCTTTCCACACTACACATACCGGCGACCCGGCGTTGATCTGTTTTTCTTCCCGTTCCAGGGTCCCGTCTTCCTGGATCTGGAAAACCGTAAGGGTGTGGGTCAGTTCGTTGGCAGCCACCAGGCGTTTTTCTCCCGGTTCCAGGTCCAGAAACCGGGGCTGTTTCCCTTCCGTGGGCAGGTTCTGCCGGAAGGACAGCCGGCCTGTTTCCGGATCGATGGCAAGCACCGTCACCGAATCATGGGTCCGGTTGGACACATACACGGCCTTCCCTTCCGTGCCCATAACGATGCCGCTGGCCCAGCCAGGCCCGAAATAGTCATCGGGCAGGGTGGTGACCATCTGCCGGGGTTCCAGGGTCCCGGTTGTTTCATCGAAATGGAAGAAAATGGCAGTGCTGTCCTTTTCGTTCACCAGATACACCCATTTCCCGTTGGGATGGATGGCCACATGCCGGGGTTCCGCTCCTTTCCGGGCCGTCCACACAAAAGCTTCCTTCAGATGGTTGTCCTGAGGATCGATGGCATAGACTTCCACCTTTCCCACCCCGTGGTCCCGGCCCTGGCAGGGTACCAGCAGCCACTTTCCGTCCGGATGGAGACATACCTGGTGGGGATGGGAAATGTACCCATGGCCGGGCTCACCGGAAACGAACAGCACCTGCCGGACCTGGCCCAGGCTCCCGTCCTGTTCCAAGGCCAGTTGGGTGAGGCTGCCCGTTTCCAGGTTGGCCACATACAGACTTTGGCCGTTGGGGCTTACCACCAGGTGGACCGGGTTGGTACCATAGGTAGAAACAGAATTCAGCTCCGTCAGGTGCCCTTCTTTTCCCACCTGGAAGGCAGTGACTTCACTGTAATCTCCATGGACCGCATAAAGCCGGTCCTGTTTTTCATTCAGGCACAGGTAGGACGGATTGGGGCCGCAGGACAGGGTCTGGATCTTTTCCCAGACTGCCTTCTCCCGGCGGTACACGGTGATTCCTTCTCCCAGGGCTTTTCTTTCTTTGGTAGTTCTGGATCCGATATATGCAAACATACTATGCCTCCTCCATCATTGTAAAAAGGACAAACCACCGGCCAGGGTGAACAGGAAAATAATGGCCACACACATGGCAGACACCCCGAACAGTTTGGCAAATAAAGACGAATCATTTTCTTTCCCGCTTTTTTCCTGGGCGCAGCTGGCCATCACCAGGGAGCCCCCGGTGGACATGGGACTGATTCCCGCCACCGTAGCCGAACACACAATGGCTGCCACCATCTGGATCAGGGAGGCGCCTCCTACATTGGCCGCCACTTGGGGCACGGTGGGGATCAGGGTAGGAAACACCACCCCGTTGGCGCTGGAGAACCAGGACATGATGCCTCCCGTAAGCCCCATGAGAGCCGGGGCGGTAGCCGGACTCATGAAAGAAGCCAGTCCCTTGGCCAGCAGATTGATGCCTCCTAGGAGCTTCACGGCATTCATCAGAACACTGATGCCGCAGATCAGGATCAGGGTGTTCCAGGGCAGGCTTTTCACCGCTTTCTTTTCATCCACTTTCCCGGTAAACAGCAGGACCAGGGCCAGCAGGAAGCATACCAACCCCACATCCTGGGAAAAGCCCACCACGGAAACGAACAGGGCTACGATCAGACCCAGGCTCAGTTTCTGCTGTCCGTCAAAGACAATGGGTTCCGGGTCACGCTGGACCGGCTGCCCCCGGAGCTTCCACCCTTTGAACACCAGATAGGTCACCAGGGCGCACAGGGCATTGGCGGCAGTGACTCCGGCAAAGATAGCCATCCCCGGCATGGGGATCTTCATCTGGCCAAGCAGATCCCCCACAATGATCCCGGTGAGGGCAATGGGAGAGGCGGTTCCTCCCACCGCTCCCAGGATGGCCATGGACCCCATCAGGATGGGACTGGCATCCAGATGGAAGGCCAGGGGCACTGCAAACAGCACCATCACCGTCTGGACGCTGATGGCCCCAGGCCCGATGGCGGACAGGATGAAGCTCACCAGATAGATCACAATGGGCACTAGGAACACTTTGGTGCCGCAGAGCCGGGTCAGCTTCTTGGATGCCTTGTCCAGGGTCCCGTTTTCCTGGAGCAGGGCAAAGAAGAACATGGTCCCCAGCAGGGTCAGGAACAACTTACCGGGAAATCCTCCGTAGAGTTTTTTCACTGGCAGGTTCCCCAGTTTCCCCAGGACCAGCACAGCCCCCAGGCTGATCAGCCCCACATTGGATTTTTTCACGAACCCCAGGGCAATGGCCCCGAACAGAAACACCAGTGCAACAAATGACATGGACATGATACTCCCCCTTTGGATCAGAAAAGGCTCCGTGCGTCCTTTTCTTTCAGATTATTCCGAATCCGTTGCTGATTCCATTATAAGGAAGATAAATCATTCTGAAAAATGAATAAAAAGAGCTATTTTCCATTCCCTTAGGGAATCATGGCTCTATTCCTGTTTTTCCGCTATAATAGATTCATACTGACACAGTAAAGGAGAGATTTTCCATGGATATACAGGAAACCCTGACCCGGCAGCTGCCTTTGTATGCCCGGGTGCTGGTGAAAAAAGGGATCTGCCTCCAGAAGGACCAGATCCTGGTGATCAACGCCCCGGTGGAGGCCAGTTCCTTCTCCACTCTGCTGACGGAAGAGGCCTACCGGGCCGGTGCTTCCCAGGTGGTGTTCAACTGGTACTGCAACGGCACCACCCGGCTCCGGTACGAATATGAAACCCAGGACAAGTTTGAATCCGTCCCGGGCTGGCGCAGCGAATTCAACCTGTACTACTACCGGAAGGGAGCGGCCTTCCTGAGCCTAATCTCCGCAGACCCCTATGCCATGAAGGGCATCGACCGGAACAAGATCATGGCCTGGCAGAAGGCGTTCCACCAGGCGGTAAAGGAGTATTCCGACGGGATGATGGCTTCCAAGACCAACTGGCTGGTGGCCGCCGTCCCCAGTACCGTTTGGGCCCGCCTGCTGTATCCGGATCTGCCGGAACAGGAAGGAAGGGACCGGCTGTGGATCCAGCTGCTGGATGCGGCCCGGTGCCTGGGAGAAGACCCGCTGGCGGACTGGGACAAGCATCTGGCAGAGCTGAAACAGCGGCGGGAATGGCTGACCGCCCAGCAGTTCACTGCCCTGGAATATAGAAACAGCCTGGGCACCCATCTCACCGTAGGCCTGCCAGACCGTCACATCTGGCAGGGCGGAGCCGAAACTACCGGCCGGGGCTTTTTGTTCAACGCCAACATCCCCACGGAAGAAGTCTATTCCGCTCCCCAGGCGGACCGGGTGGACGGGGTGGTGTGCAGCACCCGGCCTCTGGTGTACAGCGGCAATCTCATTGAAAATTTCCGGCTGTCCTTTAAAAACGGAAAAGTGGTGGAAGCCACTGCAGAAAAAGGAGAAGAAATCCTGAAAGACCTGCTGAAAATGGACGAAGGAGCCTGCCGGCTGGGGGAAGTGGCTCTCATCCCCTACCACTCCCCCATTTCCCTTATGGACAGGGTTTTCTACGAAACCCTCCTGGACGAAAACGCCTCCTGCCACCTGGCCCTGGGAGATGCCTACCCCACCTGTGTGGAAAAGGGAGCGGACATGAGCGAAGAAGAGCAGAAAAAAGCCGGCCTCAACGATTCCATGATCCACGTGGACTTCATGGTGGGCAGCCCGGATCTTTCCATCACCGGGATCCGGAAAGACGGCACCCGGGTGCCCGTGTTCGTGGACGGGGATTGGGCGTAAAAAAAGGGGGTGTGAAAAAATCACACCCCCTTTTAATTTTTACTTCCCGTGCCGTTCCCATACAGCCTGAGGAATGAACACCAGGTGCTGATTCACGAAGGTATCGAATCCGCTCCGGGACAGTTCGTGGCCGTAACCGGAATTCTTTACGCCTCCGAAGGGCAGTTCCGGCAGAGAGGTCCAGCCATGATTGATGAAGCTCATACCGGTTTCGATCCGGGCCGCCACCCGGCCTGCATGGTCCATATCACTGCTGAACACCGTGTTCCCCAGTCCATAACTGGAATCATTGGCCAAGGCAATGGCTTCCTCTTCGTTCCGGACTTTGTATACCACACCTACCGGGCCGAAGACTTCTTTGTTGTAGAGGGGATTGTCTTTCGTCACATCGGTCAGGATGGTGGGCATCACGAAATAACCGGGGCTCTCGATAGGCTGGTTCCCGTACACCACCCGGGCACCGGCCTGGACAGCCTGGTCAATGGCGGCCAGCACATCCCGCTTGGCCGTGGCGGAGGACAGAGGTGCCAGCGTGGTAGCCGGATCCATGGGATCCCCCCATTGGGCGGAAGCAAAGACTTCCGTCAGATCCTGGAGGAACCGGTGATAGTTCTTTTCCGTCACGATAAACCGTTTGGAAGAAACACAGACCTGCCCTGCATTGTACAAACGGGCGGCAAACAGCTGGGACTTCACTTCGTCCATATCCGCATCATCCAGGACAATGAAGGCATCGTTGCCCCCCAATTCCAGGGAGGAAGGCTTCAGGGCCTTTCCGGCATGTTCTGCTACAGAGGAACCTCCCCGTTCCGATCCTGTCAGGCAGGCTCCGGCCACCCGGGGATCCTCGATGATCCGGGAAACCTGATCATAGCTGGCAAACAGATTCTGGAAAGCTCCTTCCGGAGCCCCCGCTTCCCGGACCAGGGCTTCAAAGGCCAGGGCAGAGCCAGGACAGTTGGAGGCATGTTTCAGCAGCAGCGGATTCCCTATGATGAAGTTGGGAGCAAACACCCGCATCACCTGATAGAAGGGAAAATTCCAGGGTTCCACCGCCATGATCACACCTCGGGCCTGTTTCAGGATATAGGCTTTGCCGGCAGGGGTTTCCACCGGTTCCCGAGCCAGGAATCCATCCGCCTGGTCCGCATAATATTCGGCAATGGCGGCGCAGAGGGCCACTTCTCCCTGGGCTTCCACAAACAGTTTGCCCATGTCTTTGGTCATGGTTTCCGCATACCGGTCCAAATCCCTCCGGAGCAGTGCGGCTACCTGACGCAGGACAGCTTTCCGGCCTTCCACATCATTGTCTTGCTGCCAGGCCTGATATTGTCCATAGGCCCGTTCCAGGGCTTTTTCCACCCCAGCATCGGACAGATTTTCATAGGACTGGAGCACTTCATTGGTATAGGGGTAAATCGTCTGATAAGCCATCTTTGTTCCTCCTTTATTTTTTCAATTGTATTTATGCCGTTTACAGTTAGCCATATTATACGATATAGCTTCCAGAAGCGCAAGTATTTTTAAGAATTTTTATTAATTAAAAAGGAACTGTTGCATATGCAACAGTTCCTGCAGCAGCCCTGTATTCTCTTTATTTCTCCATCCCCCAGGCATACCCGGTCATAGCCATGGATCCCAGGTTGCAAACTTTGTTGAACACCTGGGCCCGGTCGCTTCCGGCGGCTCCCAGGCACACCAGAAGGGGCAGGTAGTGGTCCGGAGTGGGTACGGCATACGCCGCATCCGGATGGGATCCGAACCCGATCACCTTGTCCGTGTCTCCCTGGAGCACCGCTTCGGTAATATAGTCATTGAACCGGAGAGTGGCGGCAGAACCGCCCTTGTTGTCCCATTCCACTTCCCGGAGGTTGTGGACCACGTTGCCGCTGCCCAGGATCAGATATCCCTGTTTCCGGAGATCTGCCAGCTTCCGGCCCAGCTGAAATTCTTCCTCATGGGAAATATCCCCGTCCACGGACAGCTGGACCACGGGAATATCCGCCTTGGGGAACATATGCACCAGCACCGTCCAGGCCCCGTGATCGATGCCCCAGTCGTCATTGACGGCCACGGCGGAACCCAGCAGTTCCTGCACCTTCCCGGTCAGTTCCCGATCCCCTTTGGCAGGATACTTCACTTCATACAATTCCTTGGGGAAGCCGTACATATCATAGATCTGCCGGGGTTCCGGGGCGCTCTGGACGAAGGTCCCGTGGGTGTACCAGTGGGCGGACACCATGAGGATGGCCTTGGGTTTGCCGAACTGCTTTTCCACGGCCCGGCCGATCCGGTCCATCCCTTCCGTGATTGCATTGTGTGCCAGGGCAATCATGGGGCTGCCATGGCCGGAAAACACCACCGGCATGATTTTCTGATCTTCCATGGTTTCTCTCCTTTTATTTCAGATACTTGTCAAAGAAATCTCCAATCACCTGGAGCACATTGTCCTGAACCCAGTACACGCCTCCATGGGCGGCTCCCGGAATCTCATACCGTTCTGCCGGAACTCCCTTGGCTTTCAGGGCCTGGTACAGCAGGTCCGTCTGGCCCGGGGACACCACTTTGTCCGCCGTCCCGTGCATCAGCAGCATGGGGGCGCTGTTTTTCCCGATATAGGCAATGGGGTTGGCTGCTTCCGTGGCTTTGGGATCGGCGCTGACCCCGCCGTCTTTTCCGCCGAACACCGGGCTGCCATTGATCCACAGGGCTTCCGTGGCTCCGGCGGACTGATGGAGCTTCTGGTTTTCCGGGCTGTAGTCCATGCCCACCCGACTCAGGTCGGAGAGCCCGTAGAGATCCACGGCACAGTTCACCTGGCTGGATTCCTGGAGATTTTCTCCTTTGTCAAAGGTCCTGGTGCCGCTGGTGGTCCCTGCAAAAGCGGAGAGATAACCCCCGGCGCTGCCTCCCACGATGCCGATCCGGTTTTTGTCGATGTTCCATTTGTCCGCATGGGCCCGAAGATACCGGATGGATGCCTTCACATCTTCCAGAGGTTCCGGGAACCGGGCGGTGGGCGCCACCCGGTAGGTAATGCTGGCTACCACATAGCCTTTTTCCGCCAGGTAGTTCCGCAGCTGGACCCCGTTGTCCCGGTTGGCGTTGATGAAGCCCCCACCGGTTACAAAGACGATGGCGGGCATTTTCTCTTTTTTCTGGGGCTGGAGCAGATCCATGGCCATGGGCACATTGGGATAGCCCCGGGTGGGCACCTGTTCATAGACCACACCGGAAATCTGCTTCACTTCCGTTTTCACCGGAGTCACCTCCAGGGTCTTGCTGGCATAATGCTCTGCCCCTTCTGCCCCGGAAAATCCCGTCATGCCCAGCAGCAGCAGACTGGACAGCACCAGCCGGCTCATTTTTCCTTTCATTTTCATAAAACTGCCTCCCTTGCTCGCTCTCAGACTGTCTTCCTCCTGCTGAAGGAAAACATGTAAATATTTACATATTTTGGTTGTCACGAGTGTAGCATGTTGGCAGACAGGCTGTCAATATGCCTGGATGTCCTTTTTTCTATGATATAATACAACGGAAGAAAGGAGCCCTCCCATGACGAAAGAAAACACCCTCCAGTATGTTCTGCTGGGCCTTTTGGCCAAGCAGGATCTCACCGGCTACGACATCAGGAAGATCTTTGCCCAGGAAGTGGGAGACTTCTGGAGCGCCCGGCACAGCCAGGTCTATCCGGAACTCCGGAAGCTGGAAGAAAGTGGACAGATCACCAGCTATACCGGCACCGTGGGCACCAAGCTCCAGAAAAAATACTACCGCCTGGCCCCTTCCGGCCGCCAGCGGCTTCGGGACTGGCTGGCCCAGCCTTTGGGCAGCATCATGCCCACCCGGGACGAATTCACCATGAAACTGTACCTGATCCGCAGCCGGAAAGATCCCCAGCTCCGTCAGCTGTTCCTGGAAGACATCCAACGCCACGAAGAACGGCTGGCCCACCTCCGGCTCCGCTGGCAGCTGCTGTTCCCCACCCAGGAAGACCGGGAAAAAGAATACGGCCACGCCCTGATCCTCCAGGAAGCCATCCAGCGGGAAACCCGGAAGCTGGAGTGGGAAAAGAAGCAGTTGGCGGAGATTTAACAATTTGTAAATTTTTTGGGGAAACGGTTGAAGGCACCGGATTTTCGCGATAAAATATTGACCCGGTAGTCAAGATGTGCAGAACAATCGAAGAGTTGTACAGGACGTGCCGCCGGCACGTCCTTTTTGTAAGGAGCAGGTATGGAGAAAAAGGAACTGACGGATAAATTGAAAGGAATCAAGGGGATCCTCCCTTCCGGGCACCTGGTGGGAGCCGGTTTTTCTTTCCAGTGGAAAGATGCAGACGGGCAAATCCAGGAATTCCATGCAGGGCCCAAGCTGCTGGTGGGCTTCTGCGGTGCCTTCCTGGCCAGCCTGATGGGGCTGGCGGTGTGTGCCGGGCTGCTGTTCAAGGCCTGGGACGAACAGACGGAACTGGCCAACTACCGGGCGGACTATGGGGTCTATACGGAACGGCTGGCCAAGCTTATGGATGACAACGAAAAGCTCCAGCGGGAACTGGCCCAGGTGGTCCAGGTGGAAAACGCCGTCCGTCAGAAGCTGGCCAAGGACGGAGTAAAAATCGGAGAAGATGCCGTGGACAAAAAGTCCAAGGAACTGGACAAAGGGGGCCAGGGAGGCTCCACCACCGCTGACCAGCTTTCCGTACTGGAAGTCCAGGATGAAATCAACTGGAAAAAGCTGGCCTACAAGAAGGAAAACCTCACCAACATGCTGCTGGCCCTGTCGGATACCGGGGACGGCACCTACGGCTGGCCGGTGAGCGGCGGAGAAATCAGTTCCTTCTTCGGGCTCCGGGCAGATCCTTTCGGGAACGGCAGTGATTACCATCCCGGGGTGGACATCGCCGTGGATTACGGCACCCCCATCAAGGCATCCGCTGCCGGAACGGTGGAAGATGCCCAGTGGAACGGGGGCTACGGCCGGTTCGTCAGCATCAATCACGGCAACGGGCTCACCACCTGCTACGGCCACATGAGCGCCATCGCCGTCCAGCCGGGCCAGACCGTACGCCGGGGAGACATCATCGGCTACGCCGGCAGCAGCGGCTACAGCACCGGCCCTCACGTGCATTTCGAAGTGCGCCAGAACGGAAGCCCGGTGAATCCGCTGAATTTTGCAAGGCCGGTGGGATAAAAAAGGAGCTGTGAAGAAATGAATCCTCATTTCTTCACAGCTTTTTTTATAACAACTTCAATTTCTTCCCCACCATCACCATTCTCCTTCCCAGGAAGGGGATCTGGTTCATTTCTTCTTCGGGCATGGTCTTCAGCACCAGGAGCAGGAGGCCGTAGACGGGAATGGCTACGGCCATGCCGCCCAAGATGCTCCAGGCACCCCAGTTGGGCACCAGGGCCAGGAAGCCTTTCACCGCCGCTCCCATGACCAGGGCAGCCAGGGCGGTTTTTCCCAGCTGCTTCAGTTCCAGGGAGAAGCCGGTGTACTTTTTAATGAAGAAAAGGTTCAGGATGGCGGCGATCCCGATATCCGCCACAGTGGCCCAGGAGGACCCCACGATTCCCAGGGTGGGGGTCAGGTTCCAGTTCAGGAGCACTTTGGAAGCCGCCGCAATGATCATATTGATCACCGGGATCTTGGTCTTCCCCAACCCCTGGAGGATCCCGGTGCTCACCTGATGGAGCCCCAGGAGGAAAATGGCCCAGCTCATGGTCTCAATGGAGGGCCCGGCCTTGGGGGCGTTATAAATCAGGGCCGCCACCCGTCCTCCCAGTACATGAAGGCCGATGCTGCAGGGAATGGTGATTACCGCCGCCACGGAGAAGGCCGCCGCCACTTTTTCCCGGATCCCTTCCCTGTCTTCCAGCACCCGGGATTCACTGATGGCAGGCACCAGACTGATGGACAGAGCCGCCGTCAGGATGGTGGACATGTTGATGAGAGGCACCGCCATGCCGGTGAGATACCCGAACAGAGTGGTGGCTTCGGACATGGACCAGCCTCCCACCATGAGCCGCCGGGGCACGATCATCATGTCCAGGTTGGACACAATGGGCAGCATCAGGCTGGACATGGATACGGGCAGGGCCAGGGCGATGAGCCGGCGGATGATTTTCCCGGCCGGTTCCTGTTCCGCTTCCGGCACCTTCTGTTCCCCTTTGGGGAAGAATTTGTGCTTCAGCCGGAGGTAGAACACCTGGAGGAGCAGGAGGCCGCACAGGGCCCCGGCCCCAGCCCCCATGCTGGCCCCGGCTGCCGCATAGGTGAGACCGTAGGGCATCAGCAGATAGGAAAAGGCGATCATGGTGACCACCCGGACCAGCTGCTCGGTGATTTCCGAACAGGCGGTGGGAGTCATGATCTGCCAGCCCTGGAAGTACCCCCGGAAGCTGGAAAGGAAGGTGACGAAGAACACCGCCGGTGCCAGGGCGATGATGGAATAGTAGGCCCGGGGATCCGGGATGATCCCGGAAGACACCAGCCATCTGGCCATCACCAGCAGGCACAGGGAGAAGAACAGCCCGGTGCAGAACAGCATCCGCAGGGATACCCGGAACACCCGCTGGGCCCCGGTATAGTCCTCCTTGGCCACTTTTTCCGCGGTGATGATGGAAATGGCCACCGGGATCCCGGCGGAAGAAACGGTGATGGCCATGAGATAAATGGGGAAGCCCATCTGGTACAGACCAATGCCTTCGCCCCCCATGACCCGGGAGAGGATCACCCAGTTCAGGGCCCCGATCACCTTCACCACGATGCTGGAAATGGTGAGAATCAAAGTACCCTTCAAAAATTTTTTCGTCTTGCTGTTGCCGGAAGTTTGTCCTTGCTGTTCCATACTGCCCTTCCTTTATCGGTTTCTGCAGGAACCCCGACGGGTCCGCCGGGCTCCTGGGATTTGCACTGTAATTGTATTATTTTATCATATTTTGGCAGGTTGTGGGCATTTCTCCCATGGATCAGGGAAATAAATGTTCTCCATCCAGCTGATACTCATCCTCCCTTCCCTGGTCTCCGGGGCTGTAGCGGATCTTGACAAACACATGCGGCCGGGCTCCCGGATGCAGCCACACCCCAAAAGCAGCAAGGGTCTGAGGTCCGTCCGGCCGGCTGCCCAGCCGCCAGATGCTGTTGTCCGGTCCTTCCGCCTTGTCTTGGCTGAAGCGGATCAAATCTTCCAACACATACGGGGTCTGCTGGCTTGCCAGCAGTTCTTCGATCCGGCGGTACCGGTGCCGAGCCGAAACGCCCTCTTTCAGATTCAGACGCTGGAACTCCGGGCTCAGATAAAAATTGGTATGGGAAAGGGTACCGTTGCTGACCCGGCGCACAGCCACCTGGTCATGATCCCCCACTTCCACCCAGGCCAGTTCAGAAGCATCTGCCAGCAGCAGGAATTTGGGACCTCCCAAATCCGTACCCCTGGCCAGCGCCTCTTCTACTGTGGCACAGCTGCCCAGAAGTTCTTTCAGCGCCCCCTTTCCCCAAGGCCCCATGGCCAGCCGTTCCTTTCGCGGGATGCTGCTGGCAGATGCTGAGAACACCGCCAGGCCGGCTTCATTAACCCCGCCTTTGAGAGCCATATGGTTTTCCGCTCCCCCATAGATTCCATAATACCGGTATAAAGGTCCCTGGACCAGCCGCATTTCCTGATATTCCGGCCGCCAGTCCCGATTCTTTACAAGCAGACTTCCCCCTCCCAAGACCCGGCTCCCCTGAGCTCCGAACAGGGTACATCCCCAGGCGGCAGCCGCCGGCAACCAGGCGGCCAGGCAGACTGGGAGAAGTTTCCTTACTGAAATTCCCATGATGGATTCCTTCCCTTTCTTTGTTTTCTGTCATTGTATCACAATTATCCTTTCAGTGCCTTATGCCCCCAACACCGGGCTTGGAGGGAATCCTCTGCCCCCTTCACTCTGCACTGCGATAAGGGTTTCATTCAGGACCTGCTGCCACATACCCTATGTTGGATTAACCACTGGAGTTCTCCGGGATTTGTGCTATAATTAAATACACTTTAAGATGAGGTGCATTATGAGTACGTATCGTGTAGGTTTAGACATCGGGTCCACCACGTGCAAAATCGTCGTGCTGGACAATCATTCCCATGTGGTGTTTTCCCGCTACAAGCGGCACCAGGCCAATGTGGCTGGCGTTTTGCGGGAAGAACTGCAGACTTTGCGTTCCCAGATCGGAGCCGCCAGCCTGAAGCTGAAGATCACTGGTTCCGTGGGCATGGGGGTGGCGGAAAAATTCAACATTCCTTTTGAACAGGAAGTCATCGCCGCCACCAAATTCGTCAAAGCCAAATATCCGGACGTGGCCACCCTGATCGACATCGGCGGCGAAGACGCCAAAATCGTGTATATTAAAAAAGATGGCAGCTGTGATCTGCGGATGAACGGGAACTGTGCCGGCGGCACCGGGGCCTTCCTGGATCAGATGGCTGTGCTGTTGGGGATTCCCATCGAACAGCTGAACGGGCTGGCGGAAAAGGCCCAGCACGTCCACTACATTGCTTCCCGCTGCGGAGTTTTTGCCAAAACGGATATCCAGAACCTGCTGGCCAAGAACGTGAGCCGGGAAGACATTGCCATTTCCATTTTCCATGCAGTGGCGGTCCAGGTAATTTCCACCCTGAGCCACGGCTGCACCATCGAGCCCAAGATCCTGCTCTGCGGCGGTCCTTTGACCTTTATGCCCGCTCTGCGGAAGGCTCTCATGGACTGTCTCCAGATTCCCTATGTGAATTTCGTGGTGCCGGACAACGCCAACCTGATCCCGGCCTACGGCACTGCCCTCAGTGCGGCGGACGCTCCTTCCATCACCTTTGACCAGCTGGTGGAGAAACTGGAAAGCGCCCCCAAGGTAAAGGTCCGGTCCGATGATGTGCTGCCTCCCATTTTCAAATCCCCGGAAGACTATGCCGCCTGGAAAAAGGCCAAGGAAGCGGACGCCATCCAGCTGACCCCTCTCACCCCGGAAACTGACGCAGTCTATGTGGGCATCGACTCCGGCTCCACCACCACCAAACTGGTGGTTACGGACCCGGAAGACCGGATCCTGTACACCCATTACGGGCCCAACAACGGGAATCCCATCGGCGCCGTCCAGGAAGCCTTCGAAGCGTTCTATGCAGAATGCCTGAAGGTGGGAGCCAACCCCCGGATCCTGGGCAGCTGTTCCACCGGCTACGGGGAAGACCTGATCAAAGCCGCCTTCGACCTGAAGACCGGCATCATCGAGACCATCGCCCATTATCTGGCTGCCCGGAAAATCCACCAGGACGTTTCCTTTATCCTGGACATCGGGGGCCAGGACATGAAGGCCATTTTCGTGGACCACGGGGTCCTGAACCGGATGGAACTGAACGAATCCTGCTCCTCCGGCTGCGGCACCTTCCTGGAAACCTTCGCCAAGGGGCTGAACTATTCCGTCAGCGACTTTGCCAAACTGGCCTGTGAAGCCAAGGAACCCTGCGACCTGGGTACCCGGTGCACGGTGTTCATGAACTCCAAGGTAAAACAGAGCCTCCGGGAAGGGGTCACCATCGGGGACATTTCCGCCGGTCTGGCCTATTCCGTGATCAAAAACTGCCTGTACAAGGTGCTGAAGCTCCAGAACACCCATGACCTGGGGAACGACATCGTCCTCCAGGGAGGCACCATGAAGAATGATGCGGTGGTCCGGGCCTTCGAACTGCTGACCGGCACCACTGTCCACCGGAGCAACATCCCGGAAATCATGGGAGCCTACGGCTGTGCCCTGTTTGCCCGGAGCCGGGCGGAAGGGGAAGCCACCCTGGACGACATGATCCATGTGGCCAACTACACTGACAGCCAGCTCCAGTGCCACGGCTGCGAAAACAACTGCCTGATCAAGAAGTACAACTTCAGCAACGGCAGCATCTATTATTCCGGGAACAAATGTGAGAAATTCTTCACCAACAACGGGGAAGACCACAAGCCCGGAGAAAACATCTACGACTACAAATACAAGCTGCTCTTCGACCGTCCGGTAAACGAGGATGCCCAGCGGGTCATCGGGATCCCCCGGTGCCTGAACATCTACGAGGATTATCCCTTCTGGCATGCCCTGTTCACCACCTGCGGCCTGAAGGTCCAGCTGTCCGATCCCTCCACCTTCAAGAACTACGAAGGCGGGATCCACGATGTGATGAGCGACAACATCTGCTTCCCGGCCAAACTGGTCCACGGCCACATCAACAACCTGATCCGGAAGCGGGTGAACCGGATCTTCATGCCCTATGTGATCTACGAACGGCAGGATGACAAACGGCAGCTGAACAGCTACAACTGCCCGGTGGTCTCCGGCTATTCCGACGTGATCAAAAGCGTGGTGAACACGGAGATCCCCATTGATTCCCCGCCCATCAACTTCCAGGATGAATCCCTGCTGAAGAAGCAGATCCGGAAATACCTGAGCTACATCGGCTTTGACCGGTTCACCGCGGACAAGGCCCTGAAGGCGGCCCTGAAGGCCCAGGAAGAATACGGCCGGGCCATCAAGGCAAAGAATGAGGAAATTCTCCGGAAAAGCCGGGACAATAAACAGCTGACCATCCTGCTGGCAGGACGTCCCTACCATACGGACCCCCTGATCCAGCACAAACTCAGCGAATCCATTGCAGCCATGGGCATCAATGTGATCAACGAGGACCTGGTCCGGGATGACAGCACCATCACCATCGATGATTCCTATCTGGTCCGCCAGTGGGCCTATATCAACCGGATTTCCAAGGCTGCCGACTGGGTGGCCCGTCAGGACAACAGCGTCCACTTTATGGAAATGACCTCCTTCGGCTGCGGCCCGGATGCCTTCCTCCAGGACGAAGTCCGGGGCATCCTCCAGCGTCACGGGAAGGCCCTGACCCTGCTGAAGATCGACGATGTGTCCAATATCGGCTCCCTGAAACTGCGGGTCCGGTCCGTGGTGGAAAGCATCCGGTACAACCGGGATGCCAAATTCACTTCCACCCCCTTCGAACAGCCTCCCCGCTTCGAAAAGAGCATGCGGGACTACACCATCCTGGCTCCCTATTTCACTCCCTTCATCTCCCCGCTGATCCCTTCGGTGATGAAGAATGCAGGCTTCCATGTGGAAACCCTGCCGGAAAGCACTGTCCAAAGTGCGGATCTGGGGCTGAAATTCGCCAACAACGAAGTGTGCTAC
This sequence comes from Acidaminococcus sp. CAG:542, assembly GCF_000437815.1. NCBI lineage: Bacteria > Bacillati > Bacillota > Negativicutes > Acidaminococcales > Acidaminococcaceae > Acidaminococcus > Acidaminococcus sp. CAG:542. The sequence goes on along the minus strand of NZ_FR902088.1, from coordinate 115,358 downwards.
CCGGCCACCCTGGTGGTGGGGGACTTTATCCGGGCGCTCCAGTCCGGGAAATACGACCCCTCCCACACGGCTGTGGCCATTACCCAGACCGGCGGCCTGTGCCGAGCCTCCAACTATTTCGGGCTCATCAAGCACGCTCTGATTGCCGCCGGGTTCAAGGACACCCCGGTGCTGTCCCTGGCCACCAGCAAGAACATCCAGAACGACCAGCCGGGGTTTGAACTGAACTGGCTGAAGATTGCCAAGATCACCGTTTCCACCGTATTGTTCTCCGACTGCCTGGCCAAGTTCTTCAATGCCTCCGTAGTCCGGGAAACCGTAAAGGGCAAGGCAGAAGAACTGAAGGACAAGTACCTGGATCTGGCCAAGAAGGAAATCGAAGCCAACAGCTCCAGCGGCCTTCTGAAGCTGCTGAAGGAAGCGGCAGCGGAATTCAACGACCTGGCCAAACCGGATGTGCGGCTGCCCCAGGTGGGGATCGTAGGGGAGATTTACCTGAAGTTCAACGCCTTCGCCCATAAGAACATCACTGGCTGGCTCATGGAGCATTCCATCGAAGTGATGCCGCCTCTCCTGACACCCTTCTTCATGCAGGCCTTCGTGAACCGGATCACCAACCGGAAATTCGGCCTGGAACGGCACCATATGCCCAATGTGATCGCCGATGTGCTGTACATGTGGGTGAACAAGCAGGTGAAGAAGTTCAACGAGATCGGGGAAGAATTCCGATACTTCACTCCCATCGAGGACATTTTCGAACTGGCCAACGACGGGAAGAACATCATCAACATGGCCGCCCAGTTCGGGGAAGGGTGGCTGCTGCCGGCGGAAGTGGTGAACTTCGCCAAGCACGGCATCGAGAATGTGATCAGCCTCCAGCCTTTCGGCTGCATCGCCAACCACATCATCTCCAAGGGGATCGAAAAGAAGATCAAATCCCTTTATCCCCACATGAACCTGCTGAGCCTGGACTTCGACAGCGGGGTCAGCGACGTGAACGTGACCAACCGGCTGCTGCTGTTTGTGGAGAACATCCGCACCAGCGCCGCCCCGGCTCCCGCTCCCAAAGCAGAAAAGAAAAAAGGCTTCTTCGACGAGAATCTGGCGAAGAGGGAGATCATGATTTAAAGAAAAGGCCTGCTGCCGGCGCAGCAGGCCTTTTTTGTTATTCCTAAAACCTATGGCAGCTGGTTGTTTTTCTGTATTATCCAAATCCCTATGCGTATGCTATACTTTTCCCATGAACAAAATGTGAATGATGTGGGAGGATATATTCATGACTGTAAAGAACAAACCGCCTTTTCGGTATGATATTGTAGGGAGCTTTCTGCGGCCGGCTGCTTTGAAGGAAAAACGGGAGGCTCTGGCCGCCGGGACCATCACTGCCGCTGACCTGAAGGCTGCGGAAGACGAAGCCATCCGGGACCTGGTGGCCAAGGAAAAAGAAGTGGGACTCCGGGCCGTTACCGACGGGGAATTCCGCCGCCGGTACTGGCACCTGGATTTCCTGACGGAACTGGAAGGAGTTACGGAGATTTCCGCAGAAAACTGGTCCGTCCATTTCAAAGGGGCCCAGCCCAAAGCCCGGACCGCCAAGATCACCGGTCCCATCAGCTTCGGCAGCCACCCCTTCCTGGACCATTTTCGGTTTCTGAAGGAAGCGGCCGGGGACACCCTGGCCAAAATGACCATCCCCTCTCCCAGCATGCTGCATCTGATCTGCTGCGTCCGGGAAAAACACTATGAACCCATTCCCCAATACCAGGACCAGAACCGGCTGTTCACGGACATTGCCCTGGCCTACCAGCAGGCCATCCGGTCCTTCTACGCTGCCGGCTGCCGGTACCTGCAGCTGGATGACACCAGCTGGGGAGAATTCTGCGACGCAGACAAGCGGAAAGCCTATGCAGAACGGGGCTTTGACCTGGATGAACTGGCCAACCACTATGTGGATATGATCAACCGGGCCCTGGAAGCCAAACCGGAGGACATGACCATCACCATGCACATCTGCCGGGGGAACTTCCGTTCCACCTGGTTCTCCAGCGGCGGCTACGAACCGGTGGCGGAAACCCTCTTCGGCCGCTGCCATGTGGACGGATTCTTCCTGGAATACGACAGCGACCGGGCCGGAGGCTTCGAACCTCTCCGGTTCATCAAAGACCAGCAGGTGGTCCTGGGCCTGGTGACCTCCAAGACCCCGGAACTGGAAAAGGAAGAAGACATCATCGCCCGGATCCGGGAAGCGGAAAAATACGTACCCCTGGACCAGCTGTGCCTGAGTCCCCAGTGCGGTTTCTCCTCCACCGAAGAAGGGAACCTGCTGACGGAAAAAGAACAGTGGGCCAAGCTCCGTCTGATCCGGTCCATTGCGGAAAAAGTCTGGGAAGATGCGTGAAAACGGGGTTGTGAAAAAATGATTTTTCATTTTTTCACAGCCCCGTTTTTTCATTGTTTACAGCCACAGGCTGGCAACATACGTGGCCAGCAGGCCCCCCAGGCTCATGAACACATTGCCCAGGGACAGAGTCTTCAGGCCGGTTTTCATATCAAATCCCATGCAGTTGGTATACACCCAGAAGAAGGAATCGTTCACATGGCAGCATACCCGGGCACCGGCACCGGATGCCAGGAAGATCAGGATGGGGTTGAGCCCCAGGCTGCTGGCAATGGGCGCACACAAAGTGGCTGCAGTGGTCACTGCCACAGTGCCGCTTCCCTGGACCACCTTCAGCAGTCCGGAGATCACAAAGGGAATCAGGATGAACGGCAGCCCGGTGTCGATGACCATCTGTGCCAGGCTGGCACCGGCTCCCGATGCTTTCAGCACAGCACCCAGGGCACCGCCGGCGGAAGTGATGAACACAATGGGCCCTGCATCTTTCAGGGTGGTATCCATGATTTTCAGGACATTTTCTCCCCCGATCCGTTTGCCCAGGGTAATGATGGCAAGGACGGCCCCAATGGCCAGAGCGATGTTGGCATCCCCCACAAAGGAGGTTACCGCCAGCAGCGGATGTTTCTTGGGCAGCAGCATGGAAGCCGTAGTATTCCCCACGATCAGCAGCAGAGGAATGACCAGGGGAACCAAGCTGGCCAGAGTCCCGGGAAGATCGTCCGTATTGTCATCGAACACTTCCTGTTCTTCCTTCAGGGCATCGGGCTGGAACTGATAATAACCAGCCGGCCGTGTCCGCAGATAGGTTTCCGCAAAGAGCCACCCTGCAGCCGTCATGAACACGGCCGCAAAGGCACCCCACATAATGGCCTGGCCGATATCGATGCCCAGCAGCCCGGCAGCTGCCAGAGGGCCGGGCGTGGGCGGCACATACACATGGGTGGCCAGCAGGCCCCCGGAAAGGCTGACAGCCAGCACTGCCAGCGGGATCCCGGTTTTTCTGTGGATGGCCTTGACCAGGGGGGCCAGGATTACACAGGCAGCATCGGAAAATACCGGGATGGAGACCAAATAGCCGGTAAGGGCCATGGCCAGGCTGGCCCGTTTCTGCCCTACCAGGCGGACGGCATCAATGGCCATCCGGTTGGTCCCTTTGGCGGCATCCAGATAGTTGCCCAACAGGATCCCAAAAATAATCACGATCCCGATGCTTTTTACCGTACCCGCAAACCCGCCGGTAATGGCTTTCACCGTACCCGGTCCGCCCAATCCGGACAGGATCCCCATGATCAGGGCCGTGGCCAGCAGGGCGATGAATGCATTGGCCTTGACTTTCAGGCACAAAAACAGCAGGACGGCAATCCCTATGACAAAGACCAGTTCAATTGGCATTTTTTTCTTTCCCCTTTCTCTGATTTCCGTGTTTTTTTGTGGAAATCCCGCACTTTCCAGACAAAGCTCATTCCGATCAGGACCAATGCCCCCAGAAGAAGGATCTGTTCCTGTGTCATTTACTTGTCTCCCGCTTCTGCCTTGATTTTAGCGAACCGTTGCCGCATCAAAGGTTTGATGCCCCCGGCTTCCAGGATTTTCAGAGCCTGGTCTCCCAGCTTTTCACAGGGATAGGTTTCGCCGGTTTCCTGGACCGTCACCTGATATTTTTCCAGATCCAGGGTCAGGGTCATCCCATCCTTCACCTTTTCCCGGATCCCTTTGCAGATAATGGGCAGCAGCCCCAGATTGATGGCATTCCGGAAAAAGATCCGGGCAAAGGAATCAGCCAGGACGGCTTTTGCTCCCATATTCAGCAGGGCAATGGGAGCATGTTCCCGGGAAGAGCCACAGCCGAAATTCCTTCCGGCCACCACCATCCCTCCCTGGGGGAAATTGGCAGCAATGGATTCATCCACGCCGCACAGACAGTGACTGCCGATTTCCTTGGGATCCACAATATCCAGATAGCGCCCCGGATAGATCTGATCCGTATCAATATTGTCTCCCACCACAATGATTTTTCCAGTTACTTTGGTTTCCATTGCCTGTTCCTCCTCTTACAGATATTTCCGCGGGTCGGTAATGTACCCGGTGATCATGCTGGCGGCTACCGTTGCAGGGCTGGCCAGATACATCAGCGCATCCTTGGAACCCATACGTCCCGGGAAGTTCCGGTTGGTGCTGGTAATGCAGACTTCCCCAGCTGTCAGCACCCCTTCATGGGCCCCCAGACAAGCGCCGCATCCCGGAGTGGAAATGGTGGCACCTGCCTGGATCAGATCCTGGATATACCCTTTTTCCAGGCATTTCTGCATCACTTCCGCCGAAGCCGGGATTACCACCAGCCGGGTATATTCCGGAATGTGTCTCCCCTTCAGGATTTTGGCAGCGATGGCAATATCTTCTTCCCGGCCTCCGGTGCAGGAACCGATGTATCCCTGGTTCAGTTTTACCGGGCCTTCAGCCACTACACTGGAAAGGGTATGGACATTTTCCACACTGCTGGGACAGGACAGTTCCGGTTCCAGTTGGGAAACGTCGAAGGTGTAGCTTTCAGAGTATTGGTACCCGGGATCCGTGTACTGGACTTCAAAAGGACGGACAGCCCGGGCTTTCACATAGTCCAGCACATCCTGGTTGGGCTGCATGTAAGCGGTTTTGGCTCCCATTTCCACGGCCATGTTGCAGATGGTCATCCGCCCGGCCACATTCAGATTTTCCACATAGCTTCCGGTAAAATCGATGGCTTTGTAAACCGCTCCGTCTGCCCGGATTTTCCCCAGTACGGCCAGGATCACATCCTTGGGGAACACTCCCTTGGGGGCTTCCCCTTCCAGACGGACTTCGATGATTTCAGGGATCCGGAACCACAGTTCCCCGGTCATCAGGATGGTAGCCATGTCCGTGGCTCCGCAGCCGGTACCCACCGCACCGAAGGCTCCATGGGTGGTGGTATGGCTGTCCGTTGCCACCACGATCATCCCCGGATAAATGACCCCGGCTTCCGGCATAACCTGATGGCAGACACCGCAGTTGGTGTCAAAATGGTATTTCAGGTTGTTCTTTTGAGCGAATTCCCGCATTTCCTTATGGTTCTGTGCACTTTTAATGGTGGGGCAGGGTGCATAATGGTCAAAGACAAAAGCGCAGCGGGTATTGTCCCAGACCTTTTCTCCGCCCATTTCATAAAAAGAATAGACCGTCTGGAGATACAGATCGTTGATTTCTGCAAAATCCACTTTGGCCATGACGATTTCGCCAGTTTCCACGCTTGCCTTTCCGGCATTTTTCGCAAAAATTTTCTCGATGGCATGCATAGTTGTATTCCTCCCTCATAATCCTCTCGTCTGCATAGTAGAATATCGTATATCGTATACGATATTTCGTATGAGATATTTTTACCATATTTCTCCTGGAAAAACAATCCTTCAAAAGAGTTTTCTGATATTTGGCTACAAATTGAATATCGTATATGATATTCAATTTTCCATATACAACATAAAAGATATTGAATTCCCGTCAAAAACTCCTTACAATAAAGGTATCTATTCATCCATAGGAGATCGTGATAATCATGCAAACCCTGAAAATGGTCCCCACCCGGGTGCGGGTCACTTCCATACTCAAACGTGCCATCTACAGCGGGGAATACAAATCCGGTCAGGAGCTGAGCCTGACTGCCATTGCAGAAAAGCTGGGCATCAGCCGGACCCCTGTCCGGGAGGCCTTTCAGACTCTGGCGGCCGAAGGCCTGATCACCCTGCGCATGAGCAAAGGTGCCATCGTCAATAAAATCGATAGGAAATTCATCCAGGATACTTTTGAAATGCGCATCCTCCTGGAATCCACCGCTGCCTACAAGGCCGCACAGAACGGTCTGAAAAATGGAGAAGAGCTGATGGCAAAGCTCAGAGCCCTGGCCGACACTAAAGGCCCCATTGACAGCAAAAGCTATGAGGAACTGAACCAGACCATCCATATGGCCATCTGGGAAGCTGCCGACAACCAGAAGCTGACCAGTTATCTCATGGAACTGTGGAACGGTCCCAGCACCGGCCATGCCATTCCGGAAGAACAGCAGCACTACCGGCTCTCCACGGAAGAGCATATCCAGATCCTGGAAAACATCCAAAACCACAACCCGGTTGCCGCAAAAAATGCCATGGAAAAACATCTCCGGCGCAGCGAAGACAATGTGCTGAATTACCTGGAAAACCGGGATGCGTAAAAAGAAAAGGTGCTGCACAGAACGTGCAGCACCTTTTCTTTTTGTCAGCGGTCAACGGTCAGTGACCGTTGGGACCCCCTTGTTCCCCCCATCTCCAACTGACTTTTGACGGGGCGCCGAGCCTGCGCCCCCTACGGTTATACACAATAAGAAGAACCTGGCCGAAGGACAGGTTCTATCCAACGACCCGAGACTCACGGCTCGAGACCCGAGACCTGAAAAGAGGGCTGTTGCCCTTGCAACAGCCCCCTTTTCTTTAATCAATCCTTCGATTGTGTTTAATTTTCCTTTAAGATTCCCTTCTATACTGGAACCATCAAGATATGGGAGGATCCGGATATGGAATATTGGGAACATGACGACAATCCGCTGCTGGGCTTTTATCATCGGCACTGGCCTGCTTTTCTGCTTCTGCTGCTGAGCCTGGTGCTGTTCTTTGCCGGCAACGGACAGCTGTTGATCACCGATCCGGTGGAATCCAACTATGCCCTTACCGCCAAGGAGATGCTGGCTTCCGGGGACTGGCTTTCCCCCCGGATCTACGGAAACTACTGGTATGACAAACCCTGGATGTTCTACGGAGAACTGCTGGCGGCCTTCCAACTGTTTGGAGAGACTTCCTTTGCCGCCCGGTTCTTCCCGGCGGTTTTCGGCACCATCGGGGTGCTCCAGACCTACTGGTTCGCCCAGAAGCTGTACAGCCGGAATGTGGGATTCCTCAGCGGTCTCATTATGGCCACCAGCGCGGAATATTTCTACCTGGCCAAAGCGGTGATCACCGATATGACCCTGTTCGTCACGCTGGACGGAGCCCTGATGCTGTTCTACCTGGCCAAGACAGAAAAACGGCCCCGTCTGTATTACGGAGCCTATGCCCTGGCCGGTCTGGCCATCCTGACCAAAGGGCCTCTGGGTCTGGTGCTCCCCGGCCTGATCATCCTGGCCTACCTGGCCGGGAACCGGGATTTCAAGACCCTGGCCCACATGAAGCTGTTCCGGGGAATCCTGCTGGCTCTGGCCATTGCCGCCCTTTGGTACGTCCCCATGACACTTCTCCACGGTTCCGCCTTCCTGGACGGGTTCATCGGGGTCCACAATGTGCTCCGGGCCACGGTGTCCGAACATCCCCGGAACAACACCTGGTGGTATTACTTCCTGATTTTCCTCATTGGCTGCTTCCCCTGGAGCCTGAGCCTGCCCTGGCTGTGGAAGAAATACGGGAAGACCCTGAAGGAACGGATCAAAACCCGGACCTTCTGGAAGAGCCTGGACGACCGGCAGCGATTCCTGTTCCTGTGGGTGCTGGTCACCTGGTTCTTCTTTGAATGCATGGCCACCAAATATCCCACCTACACCTTCCCCTGTCTGCCCCCGCTGGCCATAGGCCTGGCCTGTGCCGCCAGCCGGCTGGATCTCCAGTACTGGGTGAAACGGGCAGCCGTGACCATGGGCCTGCTGTTCACGGTGCTGTCTTTTGTGCTGGCTGCTCCCCTGTGCCGCCAGGCTTCCGCCTGGGATGTGGCCCAGCTGGTTTCTGCCCATCATGTGCCCGGGGTGCCGGTGTACGTGTACGGGGGCCGGTATCCGGTTTCCTTCACCTATTACAGCAAGATCCCCGCTCCCCGGCTGGTAACCCGGCAGCGGCTGCAGCAGATGCGGCCGGAAGGGATCAGCTGGAACGCCAAGAACATGATGCCCTTCGAAGCCCTGGAAGACCTGCCAGATACGGGAAGAATCATCGTCCTAGTAGACCAGAGCAGCCAGAAGGACTTCCTCCAGACCGTCCCGGGAAACTGGGAAAAACTGGGAGAAGGAGGACGCTGGACCGTGTGGGGAAGAAACTGAATCTCCTGGAAGCAAAAAGGACTGTCCCTGTTACAGGGCAGTCCCTTTTTTCGGTATGGTGAAACCGGAGGCTTTCAGATCGATTCCTTCATGTTCCAGCAGCCACACTTTCCGGGGCATACCGCCGCCGTATCCGGTCAGGCTTCCGCTGGTCCCCACCACCCGATGGCAGGGAATGATCAAGCTGATGGGATTGTGGCCCACCGCTCCTCCCACGGCCTGTGCCGACATCCGCTCCTTTCCCTCCCTCCGGGCCATTTCCCGGGCAATGGCGCCATAGGTCATGGTCTTTCCGTAAGGAATGGTCAGCATGATCCGCCCTACCTGCTGCCGGAAATCACTGCCGGACAGTTCAAGGGGAGGCGTGAAGCCTGGATCTTTCCCCTGGAAATACAGGTCCAGCCAACGCCGGGTTTCCTGGAATACAGGGAGATCCGGCCGTTCTTCCACACCGTCTTCGTTTTTCATCCGGATTTCTTCATACTTCTCCCCCTGGAACCACAGCCCGTTCAGCTTTTCTCCATGGCTGCTCAAGAGGATGGTCCCCAAGGGACTTTCCACCTTATCCATATACAACACCGTCTTTTTCATGGTTTCCCCTCCTGTTCTGCCTATATTGTACCAGAAAAAAAGAAAAAACCGGCGGTTATCGGACATGAAAAAGGGGCTGCTGCAGACGCAGCAACCCTCTCAATGATTCCCCAGATACCACTGGACGAACTGTTTGGCGATCCTTCCGTTCCGGCCGGAGTGTTCCATTTCCCACCGGACCCCTTCCACCCGGAGTTCTTCCGGAGACAGCTGGATGCCTTCTTTCCGGAGTTCATGGTCGATGATGGCCAGGTATTCCTGCTGGGTGGGAGCCCCGAAATGGAGGATCAGCCCGAACCGGTCGGACAGGGAAATGGATTCATTGGTGGCGTCTTCCCGGTACACTTCCGCCTCCAGGTCGTCGCTCCGGTCCGTCCAGGTTTCCTTCAGCAGGTGCCGCCGGTTGCTGGTGGCGCACAGCATCACATTGTCCGGCTGGGGAGCGGCCCCTCCGTCAATGGCGGATTTCAGGTACTTGTATTCCTTTTCGTTCTCATCAAAGGACAGGTCGTCGAAGAAGAACAGGAACCGGTGGCTGCGGATCTTCCCGGCCCGTTCCATGGCTTCCGCCAGGAGCTGGAGCTGATCCCGCTTGATCTGGACCAGACGCAGGCCCTGGGCACTGAACAGGGGGATCAGGGCCTTGATGGAGGTGGACTTCCCGGTTCCCCGGCTGCCGGTGGAAAGCACATTGTTGCAGCCCCGGCCGGCCATGAACTGCCGGGTATTGGCCAGGAGCTTCTCCTTCTGGTCCTCATAACCCAGGATATCGTCCCAGGCGTAATGGGGAAAGTCTGCAATCCCCTGGAACCGTCCTTTGGCATCCAGGCAGAAGGCTTCATACCGGGCCATTTTTCCCCGGCCGTACCGCTGGTAATGGTGGAGCAGCAGCCGGGCCTGTCCGGCTGCTTCAGGGGTTTCTTTCAATTGCCGGGCCAGCTGGCTTTCCAGGTTCTCCCGGGCCGGCCGGCTGGGTTCATAATGGTCATAGAACCCGTCCTGGAACACCGCCTGCCCGGACAGGTCCAAAAAGGGACGGAGGGCCTCCAGATCCCGGGTGAGAGCCGCCAGAAGGCCGCTGCCGGCGGTGCCCTGGTTTTCCGCCACCTGGGCGGCCAGGTTGTCCCCTTCTGCCAGGAGATGGAAAAAGTATCCCTGCCACAGGTTCCCGGCAAGGCCCAGCTCTTCAGCGGCGGCCAGGACAGCTTCCCGGGCCCTGGCCAGGTGTTTCTCCCGTTCCGGATGGGCCTGGGCTTTGGCCAGGCTGTGGATCACCGGATCCCGGCGGAGGTTCCGGAGGACGGACAAACGGGCAAACAGGCGGAAATCCGCGGTCTGGTTCTGGCTCATGGCTGTTCTCCTTTCCTTTCAGCCGGTTCCGTTTCTTCCGGCCGGGGTGCGGCCAGCAGGCTGTCCTTCACCGTCTGGGGCCCCCGTCCCAGGGCAATCTGTCCGGTGGTGGCGATTTCCAGGACGGTGTAGCTCCGGAGCATCTGCTTTAAGGCCTCAATATGATCCTGTCGTCCCGTAAGCCGGAAAATCAGGGAATCCGGATACACATCCACGATCTTGGCATGGAACAGCCCGGCAATGTTGGTCAGTTCTTCCCGGATCTGGGGGGTAGGGGCGCTGACCTTGATCAGGGTCAGTTCATAGCTCACCAGGGGGGCATCATCCAGGTTCACCACCTTGATTACATCGATGAGATGGCTCAGCTGGTGGATGGCCTGGTCCAGCTGGAACCGGCTTTCCACTCCCACCACCAGGTTGATCCGGCTGATTTCCGGGATTTCCGTGTAGCCTACGTTCAGGCATTCGATATTGATGTTCCGGCGGGCGATGAGTCCGGCCACATGGGACAGGACTCCCGGCCGGTTGTTGACCAGAAGGGCGATATGCTGCCATTTCATGGGTTTTCCTCCTTATTTCTCTTCCGGGCCCAGGATCATCTGATCCAGCCCTTTGCTGCCCGGGACCATGGGATAGACCCGTTCATCCTCGGGAATGGTGATTTCCAGCAGGGCGGATCCCTCCGACCCAAACAGGAACTCCAGACCTGCTGCCAGCTCTTCCGGCCGGGAAATGCTCCGGGAAGGGATCCCCATGGCTTCCGCGATTTTGGCCATGGAGGGCTTCCGGATCAGTTTGGTCTGGGAATACCGGCCTCCCCGGAACAGGCCCTGGAGCTGGCGCACCATGCCCAGCTGGCCGTTCCGCAGGACGATGATCTTCACCTGGATGCCGTAGGTGGGCAGGGTGGTGAATTCCTGACAGTTCATCAAAATGCTCCCGTCCCCGGTAATCAGGAGGACGGTTTTGTCCGGTTCCCCCACTTTGGCTCCCAGGGCGGCAGGAAGGCCGAACCCCATGGTGCCCAGCCCTCCGGACGTAAGGAAATGCCGGGGCTGTTCCGTAGGGAAGAACTGGGCCGCCCACATCTGGTGCTGGCCCACGTCGGTGACCACAAGGGTGTCCTGGGGAGCCCGGGCCGCCGCCTGTTTCAGGGCGGTTTCCGGAGAAATCCCCCCGGTGCACCCATGGGCGCTGCAGGGGACCTCCCGTTTCATTTCTTCTCCCTGTTCCCGCCAGGGAGCCGTCTGCTCTTTAACGGCTTCTGCCAGAGGTTCCACCAGACTGGCAAAAAGGGGCAGGGATTCCTGGAGATCGCCGGGCACCGCCACCTGGACCGGGATGATCTTGTTGATTTCCCCCGGTTCCACATTGAAATGGACGATCCGGGCCGCCGGGGCAAACAGGCTGGCCTTGGCGGTGGACCGTTCGTCGAACCGGACCCCGAAAGCCAGCAGCAGGTCACAGCCGGATACTGCCATATTGGCGGCGTAGCTGCCGTGCATCCCCAGCATCCCCAGGTTCTGGGGGAGGGAATCGGGCACGGCCCCTTTCCCCATCAGGGTGGTGACCACCGGGATCCCGGTTTTTCGGGCCAGTTCCGTAAGCACTCCTCCGGTGCCAGACAGGATCACCCCGCCTCCGGCCATGATCACCGGACGGTGGGCCCGGCAGAGGGCTTCCGCCGCCCGCCGGACATCGGACTGCCGGGGATGGAGACTCCCCTGGTAGCCCAGGAGATGGACCTCCTGGGGATACTGGAAATCCAGTCTGGCATCGAACACGTCGGTGACGATGTCGATGAGCACCGGTCCCGGCCGGCCGGTCCGGGCAATGTAAAAGGCTTCTTTCAGCACCTGGGGCAGGTTCTCCACCTTCCGGACCAGATAGTTGTATTTGGTGATGGGAGTGGTGATCCCTGCGGTGTCCGCCTCCTGGAAGGCGTCCTGACCGATCAGGGAGGTGGCCACCTGACCGCTGATGATCACCAGGGGAATGGAATCCATGTTGGCGGTGGCAATCCCCGTCACCATATTGCAGACCCCGGGGCCGCTGGTGGCAATGCACACCCCCACCTTTCCGGTGGCCCGGGCGTACCCGTCCGCCGCGTGGATGGCCCCCTGTTCGTGGCCGGTGAGGATATGGGGAAAGTTGGTTTTGTAAATGGCATCATACAGGCCCAGTACGGCCCCTCCCGGGTAGCCGAAAACCACCGGGACCTGTTCTGCTTTGAGACATGCAAGGATGGCTTCTGCGCCGGTCATTTCCATAAGAGGTCCTCCTTCAACGCTGTTTCCTTTTCAACTGGGCCCTGGTATCGTGGCCCTGATCCTTTTCAATGGGTTCTGGTATCGGAACCCTGGTGGGGAAAGTCGATTTGACGGTGGCCGCAGAAATAAAAAAATCCGTCCCTCCAAAGGGACGGAAAAATCCGCGGTACCACCCTGTTTCCCCGGTCCATTGCTGGTCCGGGACACTTTGCCACGTACAGTCATACGCGCTTCCGGTAACGGGGAACACCGTCCAGGCCTACTGCCCTGCTTCAGCCTGTCTCCTCCGGGACCAGTTTCCTCCAGGTTCCCCTGATGGCTCGCACCTGCCGCCAT
>NZ_FR902088.1:39871-102281 GCF_000437815.1 Acidaminococcus sp. CAG:542 | reverse complement strand
CCTCATGGGATTGGGATTTGAAATTGTGAATTGTCGCTATTTTATCTCCCGTGAGTACGCTTGTCAATGATTTTTTGTATTTTTGTTGCATTCTCCCATTTTTTATTTTTTTATTGTAAAGAAAGAAACAGCCCATAAACTCTTTCGAAACAATCTTTCCTTCCATTCGGAGGCCCCGGGAAAAATGCTATAATATGAAGACAGTCAAAAAGAAAGGAGCCTCCCGCTTTTCCCGGGCGGGACTGTGGAACCTATGCGCTGGAAAGACCTTCCCATCCGGAAACGGCTGCTGGCCGCCAACTATCTGATGATCCTGACCCCTGTACTCTGCTTCATGGTGCTCAGTGTGGGGATTTTCTGGATCTTTGGTATAGAAAACCTGAACCGTGCCAGCGTCCTTTCCTTCATCTGGCCGGAAAGCGGCCCCACTCTGTCCATCCAGTTTGAACTGACCCGGCTCCGGGTCCGGTCAGACCATTACAACCCGGACAAACCCAAACCTCTGCTGCTGGTCAGTGACCATCTGGAAGACCAGGGGCTCCGGGTACTGCTGGAACGGAACGGCCAGCCCTTCTATGTGACGGAAGGGCAGCAGCCGGAGGAAATCCGCACCGCCACTCTCCAGCAGGTACCGGAAGGCCGGGGTGGCATCAGCTGGGGGAAAAAAGGAGTGGCCTTCTACTACCGTTCCCTCCAGACCGGCGTGGAAACCTATGTGGTGGGGGCTGACCCGCTGGTGGAAACCGACGACCGGTTCGCCATGCACTCCAAGGAACTTTTCAAGGGCAGCTTCGTAGGAGCCTTCCTGCTGGTGATGCTGACCGCTGCCCTGGCAGGCCTGGCTCTCAGCCGGCTTATGGCCGTCCAGCTGCTGAAGCCTTTGAACAAACTCCGCCGGGTGGCCGCCCAGGTGAGCCGGGGAGACCTGGATACCCCGGTGAAAGCCGACAGCCGGGATGAAATCGGAGACACCCTCCGGGCCTTTGAGACCACCCGGCTGGAACTGCGCCATGCCCGGGAAAAACGGGAGCAGTATGACCGGAGCCGGAAGGAAATGCTGGCAGGGATCGCCCACGACCTGGCCACCCCTCTCACCAAAATCCAGGGCTATGCCTCCGGGCTCCAGGACGGGATCGCGGACACCCCGGAAAAACAGCAGCGGTACCTCCAGAAAATCCTGGAAACCACCGAAAGCATGGCCAAACTGAACCAGACCCTGTTCCTGTTTTCCAAACTGGATCTGGACCAGGTTCCCTTCCATTGGGAAACGGTGGATCTTTGCGCCTGTCTGAAGGACTATGTGGAGGAACAAAAGGATCACTGGGAACAGAACGGCCTCCAGGTGACTCTGGAAAGCACCCTGGACCGGGCCCCTGTGAAAATGGACCGGGACCAGTTTGCCCGGGTGCTGGACAACCTGCTGAGCAACAGCTGGAAATACAAAACGGAAAAAACCGGCACCGCCCAATTCCACCTGTTCTCTGACGGAAAGAACCGGGTACGGCTGGAACTGGCGGACAACGGATCCGGGGTGGCACCAGACCAGCTGGACCGGATCTTTGAAAGCTTCTACCGGACGGACCGGGCCCGGAGCCATGTGTCCGCCGGCAGCGGCCTGGGCCTGGCGGTGGTCCGGAAAATCGTGGAAACCATGAAGGGAAAGATCTGGGCGGAGGCCAATCAGCCCAGGGGCCTGAAAATATGCATGGAATTTTCTTTGGAGGAGAATGGGAACAATGGAAAAGATCCTGATTGTTGAAGATGACAGGGATATAGCGGAACTGGAACGGGATTATCTGGAAGCCAACGGCTATCAGGTGGAAATCGCCCCGGACGGCCCCTCCGGGGAAAAGAAAGCCCTGGAACCAGAGGTGGATCTGGTGCTGCTGGACATTATGCTGCCGGGGCTGGATGGGTTCCAGGTGTGCCGGCAGATCCGGGAAAAGCGGAACATCCCCATCCTTATGGTGTCCGCCCGGCAGGAAGATGTGGACAAGATCCGGGGCCTGGGCCTGGGCGCCGATGACTATATCGTGAAGCCCTTCAGCCCGGGAGAACTGGTGGCCCGGGTAAAGTCCCATCTCCAGCGGTACCGGCAGCTCACCGGCCAGAAAGCCGCCAGCCCGGTGCTCCAGCGGGGAGGCCTGACCATCGACCGGGAAGGCCACCGGGTCTATGTGGACGGGAAAGAAGTGATCATGCCCAACAAGGAATTCGCCCTGCTGCTGTTCCTGGCGGAACATCCGGGGATCGTGTTCAGCAAAGAGACCCTGTTCGAGCGGATCTGGGGAGAAGATTCCCTGGGGGACACGGCCACGGTTTCCGTCCACGTGAACCGGATTCGGGAAAAAATCGAAACCTCCACCACCAAACCGGAGTACATCGAAACCGTATGGGGCGTGGGCTACCGGTTCCGGAAATAGAAAAACGGCTATTACATTCTTTACACTTTTTATTTTCGTTTTGTGCTTTTGAAACTTTTTTAAAAATCATGTTGACAACTGTTCTTGTGCAATGTATACTGACACCATCCTTTTCAAACCAAGTGAACAAGGCAAATCCCATGAAGGGAACGAGTACTTTGCCTCCCGTTTCTCCCAGAGAGCTGACAGATGGTGAGAGCCAGCAGAAACCGGCAAAGGAAAATCCTCCCCCAGGAGCCTGCTGAAAGACAGTAAGCACGGACGGCTTTCCCCCGTTAACCGGAACGCGTATGATTGTACGTTGCAGAGCGCTCCAGGCCAGCAATGGCCGGAGAACCAGGGTGGTATCGCGGAAACTTTCCGTCCCTATTTTCATAGGGACGGATTTTTTTATACGAAAGACCCCTGCAGTGTATCCCCATTTTATTTCTATTTTCAAAGGAGATGTTTCCCATGGCAAAAGTATTTTATGACAAGGACGTTAACTGGAGCGTACTGAAGGACAAGACGGTGGCCGTCATCGGCTACGGCAGCCAGGGCCATGCCCATGCCCTGAACCTGAAGGAAAGCGGCGTCAACGTGGTGGTGGGCCTGTACAAAGGCAGCAAATCCGCCGATGTGGCCCGGGCTGCCGGCCTGGAAGTGAAGACCGTAGCCGAAGCGGTAGCCGCTGCTGACGTAACCATGGTCCTGATCCCTGATGAAAAGCAGGCCGATGTGTACAAAGCCGAAATCGCTCCCAACCTGAAAAGCGGCAGCGCCCTGGCTTTTGCCCATGGGTTCAACGTCCATTTCAAGCAGATCGTCCCTCCCGCTGATGTGGACGTGTTCATGGTGGCTCCCAAAGGTCCGGGCCATCTGGTCCGCCGGACTTTTGTAGAAGGGGGCGGCGTCCCTGATGTATTCGCAGTGGAACAGGATGCCACGGGCAAATGCTTCGACCTGGCCCTGGCCTATGCCAGAGGCATCGGCGGCACCCGTGCCGGGGTCATCCAGACCACCTTCCAAGAAGAAACGGAAACTGACCTGTTCGGGGAACAGGCTGTCCTGTGCGGCGGCATCTGCCAGCTGATCACCAACGGATTCGAAACCCTGTGCGAAGCCGGCTATCAGCCTGAAATCGCCTACTTTGAAACCTTCCATGAAATGAAACTGATCGTGGACCTGATGTACGAAGGCGGCATGGCCAAAATGCGGAAATCCATTTCCGACACCGCCGAATATGGGGACTATACCGCCGGCCCGAAAGTGGTGACCCAGGATTCCAAAGCTGCCATGAAACAGGTTCTGAAGGATATCCAAGACGGCACCTTCGCCAAAGACTGGCTGCTGGAAAACCGTGCCGGCGGCCGGGCTCACTTCCTGGCCATGCGCCGTCAGCATGCGGAACATCCCATCGAAAAAGTCGGGGAAAAACTGCGCAGCATGATGCCCTGGCTCCATGAAAACGACAAAAACGAGTAATCCACAACCATTCCAGCTTTAAAGGAGGCAGGGGAAACCATGAAAATCACCGGTGCAGAAGCCGTCATCGAAAGTTTGCGAAAAGAACAGGTCCAGGTTGTCTTCGGCTATCCTGGAGGGGCCGTACTGAGCCTGTATGATGCTCTGTACCGGATGAAATTCCCCCATATCCTCACCGGCCATGAACAGGGGGCCGTCCATGCAGCGGACGGCTATGCCCGGGCCACCGGGAAAGTGGGTGTCTGCTTTGCCACCAGCGGTCCCGGAGTCTGCAACATGGTCACCGGCATTGCCACCGCCAATATGGATTCCATCCCTCTGGTGGTGATCAGCGGCCAGGTGGCCACCCATCTCATCGGCCGGGATTCCTTCCAGGAAGCGGACATCTCCGGCATCACCACCCCCATCACCAAGCACAACTACCTGGTGAAAAAGGTTCAGGACCTGCCCCGGGTGCTGAAGGAAGCCTTCTACATCGCCCGGAGCGGCCGGCCGGGACCGGTGCTGGTGGACGTGGCCAAGGATGTGTTCGACACGGCCTTTGACTACGAATATCCGGAAACCGTCTCCCTCCGGGGGTATCAGCCCCTCCAGGAAGGCCGGGAAGAAGAAGTGGACCGGGCCCTGGAGGCTCTCCGTAAGGCTCACCGTCCCCTTTTGATGGTGGGCGGCGGAGTGGTCCTGTCCGACACTGCGGACACCCTCCGGCAGATCGTCCAAGCCGCCCAGCTGCCGGTGGTATACACCCTTATGGGCAAAGGAGCCATCCCCGATGCCTGGGACGAAAACCTGGGCATGGCCGGTATGCACGGCACCTGGACCGCCAACATGGCCATCACCCAGTGTGACCTGCTGCTCACAGTGGGAGCCCGGTTCGACGACCGGGTCACCGGCTCTGTGGCCAACTTCGCTCCCAAAGCCCGGATCGTCCATTTCGACATCGATCAGGTGGAGATCAACAAGATCGTCCACGCGGATCTCAGTGTGAACGGGGATCTCCGCTGGTCCCTGCCCGCCTTCTGGAAGAAACTGGAAGCCGCCCCCATTCCGGCGGTCCAGACCGTCACCTGGCGCCAGGAGCTCCAGGAAATGAAGGCCGGCCATCCTTCCGGGACCCGTCCTTCTTCTGACAGAGGGCTTTCTCCCCAGGTGGTGCTGGAACAGCTGGCCCAAAAGGCCGGTCCCGATTCCATTGCCGCCACCGATGTGGGCCAGCACCAGATGTGGGCGGCCCAGTTCTATCCGGTATCCATCCCCCACCACTTCATCACTTCCGGAGGCCTGGGCACCATGGGCTACGGCCTGCCCGCCGCCCTGGGCGCCAAACTGGGAGCCCAAGACAGCCCGGTGGTGCTGATCACCGGGGATGGCAGCATCATGATGAACTGCCAGGAATTTGCCACCCTCCACAAATACGGCATTGCCGTAAAGACTGTGGTCCTGCGGAACAACACCCTGGGCATGGTCCATCAGTGGCAGGGGATGTTCTACCAGGGCCATTTTGCCGAATCCGACCTGACCGCCAATCCGTCCATTGCAGGGATTGCCCAGTCCATGGGCGTACCGGCCTGGACAGTGGAAACGGAAGACCAGCTGCCGGAAGCCCTGGACAGACTTTTTGCCCAGGAAGGGCCGGCCCTTTTGGAAGTGACCATCCCACCGGACGAAAATGTCTACCCCATGGTCCCCGGTGGAAAGAAACTGGATGAAATGGTAACAGGAGGCGAACAATCATGATCCGACAGCATCTGGCCATCCTGGCCGACAACAAGCCCGGGGTCCTGACCCATGTAGCCGGACTGATCAGCCGCCGGGCCATCAACATCGAGTTCATCAACGCCGGCTATACGGAAGAACGGGACGTGACCCGGATCAACATCGTGGTGTCCGTAGAGGACCGGTACGAGCTGGACCAGGCCATCAAACAGCTGGCCAAGCTTATCGATGTGATCAAGGTGGTGAACCTGGACGACGCTCCCTTTGTGAGCTACGAACTGGCCATGATCAAGGTCAGCGCCCCCACCCCCCAGGTGCGGGAAGAACTGACCAACCTGGCGGACCTGTTCCATGCCAAAGTGGTGGACGTGCAGAAAAAGTCCCTGGTGCTCCGGCTCACCGGCCGGGAAGACCACATCGACGCCCTGCTGGAAGTCCTGGAAGACTACCAGATCATCGAAATCGCCCGGACCGGGCAGATTTCCCTGGGACGGGGGCTGGTGCCGGTGAAGAAGATGTAAATGAAAAAAGGGGGTGTGAATTTTTTCACACCCCCTTTTGCTGCTCCAGCCAGCACCCCTTCTCGTGGCTCCAGATGACTCCTACGGCCTGGAGGAGGGAGTAGACCACCGTGGTGCCCACGAATTTCATACCCCGCTTCTTCAGGTCTTTGGACAGGGCGTCGGACAGAGGGGAATGGGCAAGGCCCGTTTCCCGGATGGTCTTTCCTTCCGTCCAGTGCCACAGGTACCGGTCGAAGGTCCCCCATTCCTTTTGGATGGCCAGGAACACCCGGGCATTGGTCACCGCCGCCCGGATCTTCAGCCGGTTCCGGATAATGGCGGGATCCTGCCGGAGGGCTTCTGTTTTTTCTTCCGTATAACGGGCAATGATTTCCGGGTCGAAGCCGTCAAAGGCCTGCCGGAACCCTTCCCGCTTGTTCAGTACGCACTCCCAAGAAAGGCCGGCCTGAAAGGTTTCCAACAGCAGCATCTCAAACAGTTTCCGGTCTTCATGGACCGGCCGTCCCCATTCCTCATCATGGTACCGGATGTACCGGGGATTGTTGGGATTGGCCCAGAAACACCGTATTTTCCCGTCCGCCCATTGGGTCATGATTTTCATCTCCTTCATCAAAAAAAAGCTGCCTTTCCAGGCAGCTTTTTTCCTTCGGCCGCTGACCATTGACAGCTGACCGCTGACAGTCTGTTGCCCAGGCAGCAGACCCCTTATTTTCTCACCGCTTCCGCCACCAGTTGGCCCATTTTCTTCGTGCCTACGGTGGTGAGTCCTTCTCCGGCCAGGTCCGGAGTCCGGTAGCCGGCTTTCATCACCTCGTCCACGGCCCTTTCGATGGCCCGGGCGGCTTCTTCCTGATGGAGGGAATAGCGCAGCAGCATGGCAGCAGACAGGATGGTCCCCAGGGGATTGGCAATGTCCTTTCCGGCAATGTCCGGGGCGCTGCCGTGGATGGGTTCATAGAGCCCGGTGCCGTCCCCCAGGCTGGCAGAAGGCAGGAGCCCGATGCTGCCGGCAATGGTGGAGGCTTCGTCGCTGAGGATATCCCCGAAAATGTTGTTGGTAAGGATTACGTCGAACTGTTTCGGGTTCAGCACCAGCTGCATGGCGCAGTTGTCCACATAAAAATGGTTCAGTTCCACATCAGGATACTTGGCCTCATGGATTTCTTCCACGATTTTCCGCCACATCCGGGAGGCCCCCAGCACATTGGCCTTGTCCACGCTGGTCACCTTGCCCCGGCGCAGCCGGGCTGCCTCGAAGGCTTTCACGGCGATCCGTTCCACTTCCGGACGGGTGTATTTTTCCACGTCAGAGGCGGTTTCCACCCCGTCCACCAGGGCAGCTTCCCGGTGTTCCCCGAAATAGATGCCCCCGGTGAGCTCCCGGACGATGACCAGATCGGCCCCTTCCGCCCGTTCCGTCTTCAGGGGAGACAGATGGGCCATGTAGGGCCGCACCTGGACCGGACGCAGGTTGCAGTAGAGTCCCAGGGCCTTCCGGATGCCCAAAAGGCCCTTCTCCGGCCGTTTGGTCACGTCTTCGATATGATCCCATTTGGGACCCCCTACGGCCCCCAGCAGGACCCCGTCAGCAGCCTTGGCGCTGGCGATGGTTTCTTCCGGCAGGGGAGTGCCGAACTGGTCATAGGCACAGCCCCCCATAAGCTTATGATCGTAGGAAATGTCCAGGCCGAACACTTCCGCCGTTTTCTTCAGGACTTCCAGAGCCGCATCGGTGATTTCAGGGCCGATGCCGTCCCCGGCCAATACAGTGACTTTCATCAGGCATGGACTCCTTTCACATAATTGATGAGACCGCCGGCTTCGGCGATTTTCCGGACAAAGGCTGGCAGGGGATGGGTCTTGATGGTCAGGTTCTTGTTCACCACATGGATTTCTCCCTTGTCAAAATCCACTTCCACCTGGTCCCCAGCCTGGATCTTTTTGGCTTCTTCCCCGATTTCCAGCACCGGCAGGCCGATGTTGATGGCATTCCGGTAGAAGATCCGGGCAAAGCTTTCCGCAATGATGCAGGCGACCCCTTTCTGCTGGATCACAATGGGGGCGTGTTCCCGGGAAGACCCGCAGCCGAAGTTCCGGCCGGCCACCATAATGTCCCCGGGTTTTACATTGGGGGCAAAGGTGGTGTCGATGTCTTCCATGGCATGTTCACTCAGTTCCTTGAAATCGGAGATGTTCAGGTAGCGGGCGGGGATGATTACATCCGTGTCCACATGGTCTCCGTAACGCCATACTTTACTCATTTCAGTACCTCCCTGGGATCAGTGATGTGACCGGTAACGGCGCTGGCAGCAGCCGTCAGCGGGCTGGCCAGGTAGACTTCGCTGTCCACATGGCCCATGCGGCCCCGGAAATTCCGGTTGGTGGTGGAAACGCACCGTTCCCCGGCAGCCAGGATGCCCATGTAGCCGCCCAGGCAGGGTCCGCAGGTGGGAGTGGAAACCGCTGCACCGGCTTCGATGAAGATATCCAGCAGCCCGTTGTCCATGGCCCGTTTGTAGATTTCCTGGGTAGCCGGGATGATGATGCACCGGACCCGGGGATCCACTTTCCGTCCCTTCAGGATCCGGGCGGCGGATACCAGATCCTCATACCGTCCATTGGTACAGGACCCGATCACCACCTGGTCAATGGCCAGGTCTTTGCCTTCCGCTGCCGGATGGGTGTTTTCCGGCAGATGGGGATAGGCCACCACCGGCACCAGCTTGTCCAGTTCGATGGTGATGGTCCGGTCGTAGACCGCATCCTCATCGGCTTCCACCGGTTCCCATTCCCGGGTGACTCCCCGTTCCTTCAGGTATGCCCGGGTCTTGTCATCCACCGGGAAGATGCCGTTTTTGGCCCCGGCTTCAATGGCCATGTTGCAGATGGTGAACCGGTCCGCCATGGCCAGTTCCCCTACTCCTTCTCCGAAGAATTCCAGGGACTGGTACAGGGCACCGTCCACCCCGATCATCCCGATCAGGGTCAGGATCACGTCCTTGCCGGAAATGTAGTCCGGCTTTTTGCCGGTGAGCACCACTTTGATGGCCTTGGGGACCTTGAACCAGGTCTGGCCGCTGGCCATGGCTGCCCCCAGGTCCGTCTGGCCCACCCCGGTGGAGAAGGCGTTGACAGCCCCGTAGGTGCAGGTGTGGGAGTCAGCCCCGATCACCAGTTCCCCGGGAGCCACCAGCCCGCTGTCCGGCACCAGGGCGTGTTCGATGCCCATCCGGCCCACTTCGAAATAGTTGGTGATGTTATGCTTCCGGGCAAAATCCCGCATATGCTTGCACAGGGTGGCGGATTTGATGTCCTTGGGAGGAGAGAAATGATCCGGCACCAATGCGATCTTGTCCTTGTTGAATACCGGACGGCCGATTTTGTCGAATTCGTCAATGGCCGGAGGCCCGGTAATATCGTTGGCCAGGGTCAGGTCAACCTGGGAAACCAGCAGTTCCCCTTCTTCCACCTCCGGACGGCCGGCATGCCGGGCCAGGATTTTCTGTGTTCTTGTCATTCCCATACGTATTCCCCTCTCTTGCACAAAAAGCCCCTACCTGCTGCAAAGCAGATAGGGGCGAATGGACGCGGTACCACCCTATGTTGGGTCTCATTCAGCTTAACGCACTGTGGACGGCAGGGACTACTGGTCTTTCCCCCCTGCGGCTCCCGGGTGAGAGGAATCCTCGAAGCTTACCGGCTCACACCCGCCGCCGGCTCTCTGGAAGTTTCTGCGATTCCGCTCCCGTTCATTACCTGTGTTTGTTTGAAATGGTATGGTTTACATTATGCCACTGCACTCTGTTTCTGTCAATAGTTTTTTGTAGCCGATTTGAAAAATCAGTCGAAAATTCCAGCCTTGTCATATTGCGGAGAGATTACGACCTTTGCATTTTCATCCACATAGCCCCATTTCTTCTTTTGGGCGTCCTTGTAGGCCGCCCGGTCCGCTGTCAGAGGCCCCAGCTCCCGGAGCTCGGACCGGAAAGGGGCCACCGGATTCCCGGTTTTGTCGATGATCCCGCCTTTTTCCTTTTCCACTGCTGTGGTCCGGTCCTGGAAGAAATTCTGGACACTGTCGAACCGGTTGGGGATCACCACTTTGTTGGTCTCGTCGATGAACCCCCACTTTTTGTCCGACTGGAAGGCGGCCAGTCCCTCACTGAAGGGCAGCAGGGCATCGTAGGCTGCCGGGATCACCACCTGGCCTTTGGCATCCACCATACCCCAGTGGCCCTCGTCCCGGATGAGGGCCAGTTTCCCGTAGAAGGGGGACACAAAACTGTAGGTGGGGGAAATCACTTCCTGGCCTTGTTTGTTCACATAGCCCCGGTACATACTGGAGGGCATCACTGCTCCCGGAGAGATGCCGATGCTGCCACCCCAGCCGTGATGATGGTGATGATGGTGGTAGCCGTAATCTCCCCAATAGGGACCCCAGCCCGGGCCCACGCCCCAGTAGGGACCGCCCCAGCCCCAGCCGTCTCCCCAGCCCCAGCCGATGGAGATGTAATCCAGGAAGCTGTGGCTGGCCCGGCGGACACCCACTTCCGCCAATCCATTGTCCTGGAAGTCCCCTACGAAGGCATAAGGCTTCAGTTTGGCGTATTTCTTTCCCTGGGTATCCATGAGCCAGCCTCCGTCCACCACGGCCACCCCCTGGTGGAAGTCCCCGGCCTTTTTCACGCTCATGCTGGGCAGCAGGCTCCCGTCCTTCCGGATATAGAACCACTGGCTGTCTTTTTTCACCGCGGCCAGCCCTTCGCTGAAGCTGCGGACTTCCTTGTACTGGGCAGGGATCACCAGTTTCCCGGTTTTGTCCGCAAAGCCCCATTTGCCCTGGGTTTTCACCGGGGCCAGCCCTTCCTGGAAGGCCCGGGCCTCTTCCCATTCCCCGGGAAGCCTGGCTCCCTGGAGGGTGTAGAAATTCCACTTCTTTTCCGTCACGCCGCCGATGATTCCTTCATTGATATCGGTGATCTTCTTCAGGGTAGGGGCCAGCAGCTGCTTTCCCTCCCGGTCATAAAGGCCGTATTTTCCCTTCAGCTGGACCAGGATCGCCGGATCCTCTTTCGGATCCCCCACTGCGATTTTTTTATAGACCAGGGGCAGGATTTCCTTCCCTGCCCGGTCGATCACGCCCTGCTTTCCGTCTTTCTCCACCACGGCCACATGGTCGGCGGCAAAAGCCGTCTGCCCCAAAGCCAGAGAAAGTCCAACCAGCAGAGCCATCTGTTTTCTGTTCATAGAAAACACCTCCGTTCACTTGCCTTATTGTACCATAGAACGGGATCCTGTTACACTGGTCCGGATCAGGCCGCAGAGGGCTTCCATGGCCCGGGTCATGTAGGCCCCCTTCCGCCGGGCCAGGTACAGGGTCCGGTCCAGAGGATGGTCTTTCACCTGGAAAAACACCGACTGATCCGTCCGGGCCAGGGTGGGAAAAGCCAGCCGGGGGATCAGGGCGAACCCGTGGTTGGCCAGGGCCAGCCGGTGAGCCAGTTCCACGCTGTCCGTTTCCAGGATGATCCGGGGCTGGATCTTCCCCTCCCGGAAGAACTGATCCGCCTTGTACCGGAGCCCCCGCCCCGGTTTCAGCAGGATAAAGGGCTGATTCCGGAGCCGCCCCACATCCTCCATCACATGGCCGGTACCCGGGGTCCAGGAAAACTGCCGGCTGAAGCCGGGAGGGGCCTCCAGATACACCGTATCCGTCAGCAGCCGGGTGTATTCCAACTCCGGATCGTCAGGGAAATAGGTCAGGGCCAGGTCCAGTTTTCCCTGCCGGAGGAGAGGATTCAGCTGTCGGATCAGGGTTTCCGTCAAACGGAGTTCCACCTGGGGATACAGGGTGCGGAACTGCTCCAGGATCACCGGCAGCAGGGTCTCACTGGAGATCCGGGACAGCCCCAGACGGATCTGGCCGCTTTGGGAATCCCGCAGGTCATGGATCTCCCGGAGACCGTTCTGGTAGTTTTCCACCATGGCCTGGGCCATCCGGGCATAGATTTCTCCCGCCTGTGTCAGGTAGACTCCGCTGGCTTCCCGGACCAGGAGAGGCATCCCTGCTTCCTTTTCCACCGTTTTCACGATCCGGCTGAGAGCAGGCTGGGACAGGCCCAGCTGGGCGGCGGCAGCGGTAATGTTGCCGTTTTCGCAGACTTTCAGGAAATCCCGCAGGTATTTTTCATGGAACATGGCAGTCCCTCCTTTTGTTATATCATTTTTGCTATATCCCTATTATACTATTAAGATTTTACAGTATGGAACCCATTGTCTATAATAAAAGTATCCTGCCGGACAGGCGCTCCGGCTTCCAAAGGAGATCTTTCCATGAAACAACGTTTTCCCGCCTTACTGGCATCCGCCCTGCTGGGCTTCCTGCTCCGGCAGCTGGCCATCCCCATTCCCTATTTGCTGGGAGGTATCATCACCGGTTTTGTTGTACGCACTTTTCTGGATAATTCCTTCCAATGGCCCCGGGCCTGGCGGGGGCTGATGCTGGGGGTAGCCGGCTACGGCATCGGCAGCAACTGCACCCCGGACACCTTCCTTAAAATGAGCCAGGAAACCCTGGGGATCCTGGGTGCCAGCCTGTTCACCCTGGGCGTTTCCGTGGCCGTGGCCATCCACATGCACCGGCACACCTTCGCCAACCTGCTCAGTTCCATTATGGGCTGCCTGCCGGGAGGCCTGACAGCCATGACCGTGCTCATGGACGATTATGAGGAAGCGGACGAAAACGTGGTGGTAGTCTCCCAGTGCCTGCGGCTGTTCGTGGTGGAAGTCAGCGTGCCCTTCCTGGCCATCAACCTGTTCGGAGGCCAGATCACCCGGGCCGCCGGCGCCAGTCTGTGGGTCACCACCCTGGGTGATTTCCGGAGCCTGTTCCATCCGGGCTGGCTGCTAGTGGTCCCCCTGGTGTTCCTGGGCCGGTTCCTGGCCCAAAAGACCCATATGCCCACAGGGCAGCTGCTGGGACCCATTCTGATCACTTCCCTCTTTGCTCTGTGGCAGGGCAGTGTGCCCCGGGTCCCGGCTCCCGCCATGGCTTTTGCCCAGCTCCACATCGGCCTGTACATCGGCACCATGATGGACCGGGAAAAACTGCTGAAGACCCGGGAACTGATTCCCAATGTACTCCTGGGTTCCCTTTTGATGGTGGCTTCCAGCGTCGCCCTGTCCCTGTTCATGTCCCGGCTCTACGGTTTTTCCACCCTTACCGCCTTTCTGGCCCTGGCCCCCGGAGGCATTGCGGAAATGTGCCTTACCGGCCTGGAAATGCACCAGGATGTGGCCGTGCTCCTTACCTACCAGCTGGTCCGGGTGCTCATGCTGGCCATGGGAGTGCCCTTTGTGATCCGGAGGTTCTTCAAGCCGGACAGCGGAAAAAAAGGGGCTGCTGCATAAGCAGCAGCCCCTACGGTACCGATTTACACATCCAAAAATTTGCCTGCAAATTTTATCATTCGGCCATTGACGATTGACCATTGACGGGGATATTGCATACATATTTTTCACGTGCAATATTCCCCCTTTTTCACTGCCAGTTGATCAACAGCGCTATGGCCACGGTCACCATCTGGGTAGCCATGAGCATGGAGAACCAGAGAGAATTTTTATACCGCCTTCGATGAAGTAAAACGGAATAAAAAAGGGCTGTTGCATGAGCAACAGCTCCTCAACGTTCAGCTGTCAACGTTCAACGGCCCCAGATACAAAAAATACCCTTGCGGCTTCACAACCGCAAGGGTATTGGTTTTTCATTTGGTGGAGACAAGGAGGATCGAACTCCTGACCTCTTGCATGCCATGCAAGCGCTCTCCCAGCTGAGCTATGCCCCCAAACGACTTCTTAAGTATACCCCCAAAAGGGGTTCCTGTCAACAACTTTTTTCATGGTTTTGAAAAAAAACCGTTCAAAGCCTGTGCCAGCAGGCTTCCTTCGGCCATTGACAATTGACCATTGACGGAAAGCGCAGCTTCCCTTATTTCACCAGACTGGTCCATCCGTTTTCCTGGGTGATCTTCCCTTCCTTCATCAGGCGCCCCAGGGCCCGTTTGAAAGCGGCTTTGGAAATGCCGAAGGCGTCTTTGATGATTTCCGGCGGGGTGGCATCGCTGTAGGGCATGGTGCCCTGGCGTTTTTCCAGGAGGGCCAGGATCCGTTCGCTGTCGGTGACCATGGCTTTTTCCTTCACTTCCCGGAGGGACATGTCCACCCGGCCGTCTTCCCGGACGAAGGTGACCCGTCCGGTGACCTTCTGACCGAAGTCCAGCCGTCCGTCAGGCACTTCGCTCCGGTGGATGAAGGCCAGATACCGCTGGGTGGTCAGCAGGAAGAACCCTTCCGGCAGGATGTTGTAGACGGTGCCGGTGAGTTCATCCCCCACCTTCACATCTTTGGCAGGCACGGAAGCCCGGACCATGTCCTCTTCCACCCGCATGGTCACCGCCTGCCGGCCGCTTTTGTCCCGGTAGAGCTTCACCCATACCAGCTGACCCGGAGACACATGGCCCCGCATTTCGCTGTAGGGCAGGAATACCCCCCGTTCGGCGCCGATGTCCACAAAGCCCCCCTGGCGGGTGACGGACAGGACCTTTACATAGCCCAGCTGGCCTTCCCGCATTTTGGGCAGCTTCATGCTGGCAGTCATCCGGCCCTTGGCGTCCAGGTACAGGTACACTTTCACCTTGTCTCCCACCTTCACCGGGCTGGTCTGCTGGTGCTGGTGGAGCAGGATGTCATCGGAGGTGCTGCCGGTGCCCGCATCCAGGAAAGCTCCCGCTTCCCCCACACGGGCCACGGTCATCTCGCACACATCCCCCACCCGGTACCGGCCCACAGTCTTGACGGTTACCGGTCCACGCTCTTTTCTCATGCTTCCGTCTCCGTATAACTTTCGCTGGGAGCATCCGCCCACAGCTGTTCCAGATTGTAGAAATTCCGCTGGGATTCCTGGAACACATGGGCCACACAGTCACCGTAGTCCAGCAGCACCCAGTTCCCTTCGCTGTACCCTTCCTTGTGGGCGGGCAGCTTCCCTTCCTGGGCCAGTTTGTCTTCGATACCGTCGGCAATAGCCCGCACCTGGGTGGTGCTGGGAGCCGAGCAGATCATGAAGTAGTCGGTTACGGAAGACAGTCCCTCCATGTTCAGCAACAGGATATCCCGTGCTTTTTTGTCCGCAGCCGCCGCTGCAATTTTGTTGGCCAGTTCTTTTCCGGTCATAGTATCATCCTTCCTTTCTCATAAAAACTCATATTTCTCGTTTCACAGAACGTTTGTGCACTCAGATGCTGGGGATCCGCCGGTGGGGGATCTTCAGTTCGTCCAGGGTGGCAGCAATCTTGGAGGGAGTGGTGACCCAGTAGCTGACGCCGCCGATGTCCCCGAAATCCCCCTTCAGGCTGGCGCTCTTCACGCCCCCTTCGCCGAAGATCCGCAGGCAGTTGGCCGCCTTCACCAGCTGGATGAAGGTCATGTCCGTTTTCACATACTCTGACGCCGTGCCGATGATCACGGGCAGCTTCACCATGTTCCCCACGGTGAAGGCCTGTTTGGCCAGGGCTTTCATGAATTTCTGCTGCCGTTCCACCCGGCCGATGTCCCCCATTTCATCATGACGGAACCGGACGTATTCCCCGGCTTTTTCCCCGTTCAGATGCTGTTTTCCCTTCTTCAGGTGGATCTTCAGGTCTGCGTAGGGGTCTTCGTAATCCATGTCCTGTTCCACATCCAGGTCCACCCCGCCCAGCATATCCACCACTTTGATGAAGCCCTGCCAGTCCACCTGCATGTAGTGGTTCACCGGCACCTGGAGCAGATTGGCCACAGTCCGTTTGGCCAGATTCACGCCCCCGTAGGCGTAGGCCGCGTTGATCTTGTCATGGCCCCGCCGTCCGGGGATGGTCACCCGGGTATCCCGGGGCAGACTCAGGACGGAAACCTGGCTGTTTTCCGGGTCGAAGCTCACCAACAGCATGGCGTCCGTCCGTTTGGGCACGTCCTTGTCAAAGTCTTCGCTGTCCCCATCGTCCGTCCCCAGGAGCAGCACATTGATCCGGTTGGAGAACCCTTCCGTAGTCAGGGTATCCTTCTGGGTTTCGGCCACCTGAGCCCGGGGCCGGAAGAAACGGTTGTAGATCCGCATGCCTGCCGCAAAGCAGCTGGCCATGAGGAAAAGGATCATCACCAGGGAAAAGAAGGCCCGTCCTTTCCGCAGCCGTTTCTTGTACCGCCGGTTCCCTGTTTTCTTTTGGTCTGTCATCTTTTGTTCTGCTCCTGTTATTTCTGATTCTTTTTCTCTTTCAGGACAAGTTCATTGTACCCGGCCAGACAGTCGGGATGGATCAGCATCTCCTGGTCCAGGAGATATTCCATGGTATGTGCATAGGCCTTCCGCATACCGTTTTCCAGGCCTTTCTTCACTTCTTCCCGCATGGTGTCCACCCCGGGGAAATCCCGGTTGGGCTCCACCAGGTCCGCCAGGTAGATCACCATGGCCAGAGGACTCATATGGGCTGCCCCGGTGGTGTGGTACCGGATGCTGGACAGGATGTCCGGATCCGTGACCCCGAATTCATGTTGGGCGTAATAGACCCCCAGTTTGGCATGGATCAGGATGGGCTGGTTCTTTTCCACTTCATCCAGTTCAATGCCCAGTTCCGCCGCCCTGGCAATGAAATCCTTTTTGGGGACCTGCCGCCCGCTGTCATGGAGCAGGCCGGCAATGGCGGCTTTCTCTTCGTCCACTCCGTACAGCCGGGCCAGTTCAACGGCCGTCTGGCTGACGGCCAGGGTATGATGGAAGCGTTTGGCCGGCAGTTCTTTTTCCAGCCGTTCTTTCATTTCGTTCAATTCCATAGGTTTTCCCCTCCCAAGAAAAAAACAGAGAAGCCCCTACTGACGGTAGAGGTCTCTCTGTTCGATGTATTCCGCTACTGCCTTGGGGATCATGGTATCCACCGGTTCGCCTTTCCGGATCCGTTCCCGGATCGCTGTGGAAGAAATGTCCAGTTCCGGTGTATCCACCCAGACCAGATTCTTCAGTCCCTGCCGGGCCAGATCCTCGCTGACTTTCTCCTTCTGGGGAGCAAAGCCGGGCCGGGCCGCCGCCGCAAAGGTGGCATAGGTCATGGCCTCCCGGATATGGTGCCAGGTGGGCAGCTGTTCTGCCGAATCGGCCCCGATGATGAAGTACAAATCGTAGAACCGGTGCCATTTCCGGTGGAGCTTCCGGAGGGTATCGCAGGTGTAGGATACGCCGCCCCGGTCCAGTTCCATGGAGGAAACCGTGTACCGGGGATTTTCCCCAGCCCCCAGGATGGTCATGGCCAGCCGGTCTGCAGAGGGAGAACAGTGCCAGCCCCGTTTGTGGGGCGGAATGTAGTCCGGGATGAACAGGATCCTGTCCAGTCCCAGTTTGTCCAGCATGGCACGGGCGATCATCAGATGTCCGTTGTGGATGGGATCGAAGGTCCCGCCCAGGATGCCCAGGCGCTGACGGCCCATGTTCTCCACTCTCCTTTGTGATGGTGATACCAGAGTATTATAACAGGGAAAAGAAACGAAAACAAGAATATAGCCGTGACAAATGTATGGAAAATGGGCCCCAAAGGCCCATTTGTCAGCAGCGGATCCGCTTCCGTTCTTTGTAGTACACCAGGGTCAGGCCCGCTTCTTCGGCCATCTGTTTCCCCTTGGCGAAATCCCGGCCCACATGTTCCTTGTAATGGGCGTCGCTGCCCAGGGTGGCGTATCTCCCCCCCAGTTCCCGGAACCGTTTGTACAGCTTCAGGAGGGGCGGGATCACGCTGTCATCCCCCAGCCGCCGGGTGTTGATCTCCAGGGCCTTGTCCTCTGCGATCAGCAGCCGGAACACCCAGTCCCACAGGTCCGGATGGTCTTCATAATACAGATTGGGATCCGGATAGGGCATATACCGGCAGATATAGTCGATGTGCCCGTAGGAATCGAAATCCGGCTTCCTTTCCAGGCACCGGACGGAATCTTCCAGATACCGGCGCACCGCCTGGTCCTTGGTAAGCCCTTCATAGGTGGTGGGTTCGTACATGTCCAGCCCGTCGAAACAGTGCATGGACCCCACCACTTCGTCAAAGGGATGGGCCTGGACCATTTTCCGGTCTTCCTCGATGGCCCGGGGCTGGAGCCCCACCTCGATGCCCAGGAGCACCTGGCTGCTGCGGTAAGGCCCGTCCTTTTTGAAATAGTCGTCGATGTCGAACAGGAACATCTCCGGATTGGTGGGATAGTACCGGTCCCAGTGTTCCGTCAGGATGATCCCGATTCCCTGAGCCCTGGCCGCTGCTGCAGCATCCTGGATGGTCTGTTCCGCATCGCAGGAATAATCTGCATGGGTATGGGTATCAAACAGCATGGGCACGCACCTCTTTTCCTGTTTTTACACGTTGAAACGGAATTCCACTACATCCCCGTCCTGCATGATGTAGTCCTTGCCTTCCAGACGCACCAGGCCCTTTTCCTTGGCCGCCTGTTTGGAGCCGCACTTCACCAGGTCGTCATAAGAGACGATTTCCGCCCGGATGAAGCCTTTTTCAAAGTCCGTATGGATCTTCCCGGCTGCCTGAGGCGCGGTGGAACCCTGGACGATGGTCCAGGCCCGGGATTCCATTTCCCCGGCGGTAAGGAAGGTCTGGAGCCCCAGCAGCTTGAACCCGGCTTTGATGAGACGGTCCAG
Source organism: Acidaminococcus sp. CAG:542 (assembly GCF_000437815.1). Classification (NCBI taxonomy): domain Bacteria; kingdom Bacillati; phylum Bacillota; class Negativicutes; order Acidaminococcales; family Acidaminococcaceae; genus Acidaminococcus; species Acidaminococcus sp. CAG:542. The sequence continues at coordinate 83,433 of NZ_FR902088.1, read as the reverse complement.
GCCGGCTTCGGAAAGGCCTTCCATTTCCAGGTATTCCTTGGCTTCGTCTTCCGGCAGTTCGGCAATCTCTTCTTCCACTTTGGCGGAGATCACGATCACCTGGGCGTTTTCTTTGGCGGCATAGTCTTCCAGGGCCTTCACATAGGGATTCCCGGACCAGTCCGCCGCTTCTTCTTCCGCCACATTGGCCACATAGAGGATGGGTTTGGAGGTCAGGAGATCCAGTTCCTTCAGGCCGGCTTTTTCATCGTCGGTCATTTCCACCCGGCGCACCGGGATTCCTTCTCCCAGGGCATCGGAGATCCGCTGGAGCAGGTCAGCCCGGGCGGCAGCCTTCTTGTCCCCGGCCTTGATCAGCTTCTGGGCCTTCACCAGCTGCTTTTCCACGCTTTCCAGATCCGCCAGGCACAGTTCCGTGTTGATGATTTCCACGTCCCGGACCGGATCGATGGATCCTTCCACATGGGTGATGTTCCCATCTTCAAAGCACCGGACCACTTCGGCGATGGCATCGGTCTGACGGATGTGGGACAGGAACTTGTTCCCCAGGCCTTCCCCTTTGGAAGCCCCTTTCACCAGGCCGGCAATGTCCACGAACTTCATCCCCGCCGGTACGATCTTTTTGGAATGGAACATGTCCGCCAGCACTTTCAGCCGGGCATCGGGCACGTCCACCACGCCCACGTTGGGCTCTATGGTACAGAAAGGATAGTTGGCCGCTTCGGCCCCTGCCTTGGTGATGGCGTTGAACAGGGTGCTTTTGCCCACGTTGGGCAGGCCCACGATTCCCATTTCCAGATTGGTAGAACTCATATTGTATCTCTCCTTCATGCAGACTATTGTTTATTATATCATATTCCGGTGTCCATCTTCACCACCCGGAACCGGAACTTTTTCCCTCCGGGCAGATACTTCAGCAGGAACCGTTCCTCTTCCGGGATCCTTCCCAGCACATCCACCCGCCGGTCCGCCGGCAGTTCCGTGAGACAGATCTCCAGTTCCCCGGCATACCGGCCGTAAAGAGGATTGTCCAGCGTCACATCCCCGGCATGGCAGCGGCGGAAAGGCAGTTTGGGAATTTCCACCCCTTTCCACAGGGCCCGGCTGTTTACCGTGCGGATCACTTCTTCCGCCTCGTCCGGACGGGTTTCATACACATGGTGTGCCAGTACCGGGTACAGGGGCCTGTCCTCCCACACCTGGAGGGTCAGTTCCAGCACCTCACCGGATACCCGGGCCAGATCTTCCAGTTCCTGCCGGTCCGGACCGTCGTCCCCGATGTATACAGCGTCCAGGCCCAGGGCCGCCAGCTGCCGGGCTCCCTGGGATACGATCCGGTGCCGGTCCTGTTCCAGGGTGGGGAGCCCTTCCCGAAGGGGCCCCCGCCGTCCCTTCCGGCTGGCCACAAAGGCCCCTACCGGAATTCCCAGCCGGTGGAACAGGTCATTCTGCCGGCGCAGGTAGCCTTCGGAAAGGCCGGTGTGGGGATGGGGATAGAAATTGTGGAGGGCTTCCATCCGGGACAGGTCCACCCCCTGGCGTTCCAGTGCTTCCAGCAGGTCTTCTCCCACCGCAGAAGCATTGAGCACCAGTTTCCGGTCCGGATACCGGTCCTGGAGGGCCTTCATGGCTTCCGGAGTGTATCCGTCATCCAGCCGCAGGGAAGTCAGCGTTTCCGGTACCGGGCGCCCGGGCACCAGATCCCCTACGGTTTCCATGGACAGTTCCCGGGCCCGGGCCAAAAGCGGTGCCACTTCCCGTTCAAAGGCCTCCGGATCTGTTTCCGGGATGTGGAAGGAAAGGAACAGACGGGTGATCCCCAGTGCCGCAGCCTCTTCCAGCCGCCGGAGACAGTCTTCCAAAGGCCGTCCCAGGCCGGGGTACAGGGAAATCCCTTTTGCCAATTTCGTCATACTCGAACGCCTCCTTGAGGGAATCATTCAGTGGTTAAGTGGTTAAGTGGTTAAGTGATTAGGTGGTTAAGTGTTTTTTCTCTTCACTCTGCACTTTTCTCTTCAAACCCCAGCACCCAGGTGGCCGCGAAACCGGCTGCGTAGGAAACCAGGAGCCCCAGCAGGTACACGGGCACGTTGGTGGTGCTGGGAGCCAGAGGAAGACCGGAAATCCCCAGGGCCGCCGCCCCCACCTGGAAGGCCGCCTGGACGGCGCCTCCGCAGGCACCCCCGATGCAGGCTCCGATGAAAGGCCGTCCCAGGGGCAGGGTGACCCCGTAGATCAGCGGTTCCCCCACGCCCAGGAAACCCACTGGCAGGGCGGAGGCCACCACTTTCCGGATCCGGGGATCCCGGGTCCTGGCATATACTGCCAGAGCGGCTCCCACCTGTCCTCCGCCGGCCATGGCCAGGATGGGCAGCAGGATGGTGTACCCGTACTGGGCGATCAACTGGGCATGGATGGGGGTCAGTCCCTGATGGACTCCCAGCATCACCAGGGGCAGGAACAGGCCCCCCAGCACAAAGCCGGTAAAGGCTCCGCCCCGGCTCACTGCTTCCGTGGCGGCATAGCCGATGCCTTCCGCCGCCCAGCCTCCCAAAGGCTGGAACACAAACAGGGTGGCAAAAGCCATGATCCCCAGTACCAGGAAGGGAGTCAGGAACAGGTCCAGGGCTTCCGGCACCAGTTTGCGGATCCGTTTTTCCAACAGGGCTCCCAGGGCCGCTGCCAGCAGCACCGCCACCACGCCTCCCCGGCCAGGGATGAGGGCCTGGCCGTACAGGGTGATCCCGGCAAGGCCCGGATGGCTGATGAGAGCCCCCAGGACTCCGCCCAGCACCGGAGACCCGCCGAACTCTTTGGCGGCGTTCCAGCCCACGAACAGGTTCATGGCCCAGAACACAGCATTCCCGGCCAGTCCCAGGATTTGGAAAAAAGCATGACCGGCCAGCTGGGGATCCAGCCGACGGACGATGTTCAGGATCCCGGTCAAAAGACCGCAGCCGATGAACCCGGGGATGAGAGGCACAAAGATTCCGGCGATCCGTTTCAGAAACAATTTCCCGGGGGTGGCGTTCCGGGCCCGGATGGCCTCATGGAGTTCTTTTCCGTCCCCCACTTTTCCGGTGAAATCTCCCAGAACCGGCTGCTCTGTTTCCTTCTTTTCCCCTGGAAGATCCGGTGCTTCCTGGAGCAGAGCCTGGAAAGCATCGGTGACTTGGGCAGCCTTTCCCGGCCCCAGGATGATCTGGAGTTCCGGTCCCGCCTCATTGATCCCCATGACCCCCGGCAGTTTTTCCAGGGCCTGCCGGTCCACTGCCCGGTCCGCCAGCTGGAGCCGGAGCCGGGTCATGCAGTGGCTGGCCTGGAGCACGTTGTCCCGGGGCCCCACCAGGTCCAGGATGGCCCGGGCCAGGTCCTTATTTTCCATGGGCCGCCTCCCATTCCTCCACGGCCTTCCGGGCACTGCCCCGGTTCCGGGCCAGGCTCAGCCGGGCTTCTTCCCGGGAACAGCCGGTGACGGTGCAGACAATATGCAGGGCCCGTTCCAGGAGTTTTTCGTTGGTGGCCTTCACGTCGATCATCAGGTTCCCCCGGACCTTTCCCAGCTTCACCATGGCTCCGGTGGTGATCATGTTCAGCACCATTTTGGTGGCGGTGCCCGCCTTCATCCGGGTGGATCCGGTGATCACTTCCGGCCCCGGCAGCACCGTAAGGCACAGATCCGCCAGTTTGGCCATGGGGGACTGGCGGCTGCAGCAGAGCCCCAGTACCGCACAGCCCCGTTCCCGGGCTTCCTTCATGCCCCCCAGCACATAGGGAGTCCGGCCGGAGGCACTGATGCCCATCACCACATCCAGGGGAGTCAGTTCCTTGTTCCAGATATCGTCCCGGCCCTGTTCCTCGCTGTCTTCCGCCCCTTCCTTGGCCCGGAAGATGGCTTCATAGCCTCCGGCGATGAGCCCCTGTATCTGTTCCGGGTCGGTGCTGTAGGTAGGGGGGCACTCCACCGCATCCAGGATCCCCAGCCGTCCGGAGGTGCCGCTGCCCATGTAGAACAGCCGGCCGCCCCGGCCCAGCCGGTCCGCCACCAGGTCCACGGCCAGGGCAATGGCCGGCAGGATCTTTTCCACTGCATCGGCCACCTTGTGGTCCTCCCGGTTGATGATTTCCACCAGTTCCTGGGTGGATACCTTGTCAATGGCAACGGAAGCGGGATTCCGCTGTTCCGTAGAAAGCTTGTCCAGATCGATCATTGAAAAAAACCTCCAGCCTTTTGCTATGCTATAATAAAGAGTGTTTTGTCGATAGGTACCCCATGGAGAGGATCCCTTCCCCATGGTCAGCAGAAAAAGGAGATCCACCATGAAAGCAATCATCAACGGCAGACTTATTTTACCACAAGAAATCCGGGAGGGACAGGCGCTCCTGTTCGGGGAGACCCTGGAGGGATTCTGTGAGCCGGACCGGCTACCGGCCGGCACGGAGATCATCGATGCCCAGGGAGCCTATGTATCCCCCGGGTTCCTTAATCTCCACATCCACGGCTGCGGAGGAAAAGATGCCATGGACGGCACCCGGGAGGCCCTTGGAACCATGAGCCGGCTGCTGCCATCCACCGGGGTCACCGGCTGGCTGCCCACCACCATGACGTCCAGCGGAGACGCCATCACCCGGGCTCTTTCCGCCATCCGGGAAGCCCGGGGCAGAGCAACCGGGGCGGAGATCCTGGGGGCCAACCTGGAAGGACCCTTCATCAGCGAAAGATATAAGGGAGCCCAGAAGGCCTGCCACATCCAGAAAGCCCACTGGGATCTGGTGGAACCCTTCACCGGTCTGATCCGGATCCTGACCCTGGCTCCGGAGACCCTTACGGACATGGATTTCATTCCCCGGTGCTGCCGGGCGGGGATCATCGTATCCCTGGGCCACAGCGACGCCACCTATGAGGAGGCAGCCCGGGCCATATCTGCAGGGGCCAGCCACATCACCCACCTGTACAATGCCATGAGTCCTCTCCATCACCGTAAGCCCGGCCTGGTGGGGGCAGCCCTGACTCTGCCGGTGACCTGCGAACTGATTGCCGACGGGGTCCACATCCACCCGGCGGCCCTGGAGCTGGCGGTGCGGACCAAGGGCCTCAGCCGGATAGTGCTGATCACTGATTCCATGCGGGCCTGTCTCCTGGGAGAAGGGAAAAGCGAACTGGGGGGCCAGACCGTGTACGTAAAGGACGGCCGGGCCACCCTGGAAGACGGCACCCTGGCCGGCAGCATCCTGACCATGGAACAGGCAGTCCGGAACATCTGGAAATGGGCCCACCTGACCCTGCCCCAGGCCGTCCAGTTGGCCACCGCCAACCCGGCCCGGGAACTGGACCTCACCGACCGGGGCACCCTGGAACCAGGAAAACGGGCGGACATCACCATGTTTGACGAAGATTTCCGGATTTTGCGGACATACGTAAAGGGGTGCTGCGCATTTCGCGCAGCACCCCTGGCCGCGGGTCGCCAGTCACGGGCCAAATGAAAAATTTCCAGGCAAATTTTTGAACGGGTAAACCGGTACCGTAGGGGCTGCACGCCGGGCAGCCCGCCAAATCATCGATGATCTGCGCATTTTGCGGGGCGCCGGGCCTGCGCCCCCTACGGTTATACACAATAAGAAGGACAGGTTCTATCCAGTGGCCTGAGACTCGAGACCCATAGCTCGAGACCCCAAAAAGGGGCTGTTGCTCACGCAACAGCCCCTTTTTCTTACACCGCCACACTCATGGCGTCCATGCCCAGTTCTTCCCGCACTTCCTCCCAGATCACCGTCCGGGCCTTTTTAAACCCGTTGAAGGTGGTGGCGGAAGCGGAGGTGTAGGCCCCGCAGACAGGGACCAGCAGCAGGTCCCCCACTTCCAGAGGCTCGGTCATCTTCCCCCGGAACATAATGTCCAGGGAATCGCAGCTGGGCCCGGCGAAAGTGGCCGGGATCTTTTTCCCTTCCTTGAAGCTGATCAGCTTGAAATCCCACTGGTCGAAGATCACCCCGGAGAAAGTCCCGTAGATCCCGTCATCCAGGAAATACCAGTGCTGGCCGTTCCGTTCATTTTCCCCGATTACCCGGGTGATCAGGTTCACGGCGGTGCCGCACATGTACCGGCCCGGTTCTGCCCAGATCTCCAGGTCGGAGAAGTCTTCCTGGAGCCGGGCAGACACCTGGTCCAGGAGAGCCGTCAGATTGTAATGGACTCCGGTTTCCGGAATGGGGAATCCCCCGCCGATGTCCAGTACCCGCATGGTCAGTCCCTTGGCCCGGGCTTCGGCCATCAGTTCCTTGGTAATGTCCATGGCGTGGAAATAGGGATCCGCCGCCACCGTCTGGCTGCCTACATGGAAGGCAATGCCGGCCACATCCAGTCCGGCCTCTTTGGCCTTCAGCATCAGATCCAGGGCTTTTTCCCGGGGGCAGCCAAACTTCTTGTTCAGGTCCACATGGGCCTTGGCATTGTCGATCCGCAGCCGCAGCAGCACCGTGGCACCCGGGCAGTGTTCCGCGATCTTTTTGATCTCGCTTTCGCTGTCATAGGTCATCCGGTACACCCCGGCATCCCGGCAGGCCTGGAACCCGGCATCCAGCTTGATGGGGTTGGCGTAGATCATCCGGTCCCCGGAAACGCCCAGCTGGCTCAGGGTACGGATTTCTCCGTCGCTGGCCACGTCGAAGCAGGCTCCCTTGTTGATCAGCAGATCCAGGATATGGAGGTCCGGATTGGCTTTCATGGCATAATGTATTTTCAATTGCGGGATATGCTCCCGCAGGATATCATAGTTTTTCTCAACCTGTTCCAGAGACAGCACCAGAAGAGGAGTTCCATACCTTTCAGCCAGGCTGGTGACAGCATCTTGGGTCAATTGGAAAAAGCTTTGTTCGTTCATTATCCATCCCCCTTTGGGCCTGCAGCTGCGTTCCGGCTTTTGCCGGGACAGACGCGGCCTTCCTTAAATTCGTAGTTCATTATACTACGATGAACTGAAAGTGCAAGAGGAAAATAAAGGAAAATCGAGGAGATGGAAGGAGTTTTAAGGAGTTTAAAGAAAAATATTCACCAATCACTTTTGTTCAGCATAACAATGAATAATTCTGTTTTGCTCAATTTGGGACGAATCAGGGAGTATGAGCCCGTATGAGCCCGTCCGGCCTATTGTGAAACAAAAGAAACACCCGCCGGAAAAGGCGGGTGTTGGATAAATATTCAATTGTAGTGAATATCTGCACACTATCAGGAATTGACTCCCGTAATCACATCGCAGCCCATGTAGGGACGGAGCACTTCCGGCACCACCACGGACCCATCGGCCTGCTGGTAGTTTTCCAGGATGGCGGCCACCGTACGGCCTACAGCCAGTCCGGAGCCGTTGAGGGTATGGACGTATTCCGGTTTGGACTTGGCATCCCGGCGGAACCGGATATTGGCCCGGCGGGCCTGGAAGTCTTCCGTGTTGGAGCAGGAAGAGATTTCCCGGTATTTGTTCTGTTCCGGGAACCAGACTTCCACATCGTAGCATTTGGCAGCGGAGAAGCCCAGATCCCCGGTGCACAGGCACACCACATGGTAAGGCAGCTTCAGGGCCTTCAGGATGTCTTCTGCATTGCCCACCAGTTTTTCCAGTTCGTCATAGCTGGTTTCCGGTTTGCAGAACTTCACCATTTCCACCTTGTGGAACTGGTGCTGCCGGATCAGCCCCCGGGTATCCCGGCCGGCACTGCCGGCTTCTGCCCGGAAGCAGGGGGTCATGGCGGTAAGATAGATGGGCAGGTCGTCCCCGTTCAGGATCTCACCCCGGTAGTAGTTGGTCAGCGGCACTTCAGCCGTGGGGATCAGGTACATGTCCTGTCCTTCCACCTTGTACATGTCTTCGTGGAATTTGGGCAGTTGCCCGGTGCCGGTCATGGAAGCGGTGTTCACAATATAGGGAGGGATCACTTCCGTATAGCCGTCCTTCCGGGTGTGCTGGTCCAGCATGAAGTTGTAGACGGCACGTTCCAGACGGGCACCAGCCCCTTTGTAGTAGTAGAACCGGGCACCGGACACTTTGGCAGCCCGTTCCGCATCCAGGATCCCCAGTTTTTCCCCGATTTCCCAATGGGCTTTCGGTTCGAAGTCAAAATAGGTGGGTTCCCCCCATTTCCGTACTTCCGGGTTTTCCGTATCATCCTTGCCCACCGGCACATCTGCCGCCGGCATGTTGGGGATGGTGAGCATCACAGCCTGGAGCCGTGCTTCCACATCCTTCACCTTTTTGTCCGCTTCCGCGATTTTGTCCCCCAGGGCCCGCATGGCGGTGATTTTTTCCGTTGCGTCCTCCCCGTTCCGCTTCATCTGGCTGATTTCAGCGCTTACCGTATTCCGCTGGCTTTTGTCTCCTTCCACTTCCTGGAGCAGGGACCGGCGTTCCTGGTCCAAAGCCTTGAATTCTTCCAGATCCACTTTCGCATGACGGTTTTTCAGAGCCTGGGCAACCTTTTCCGTGTTGTCCCGGACAAATTTCAGATCCAACATAACTATAACCCCCAAAAATTCTATGCAATACTTCTGTCATTATAGCACAAAAGCCCCAGAAAAAGCATCCTTTCCTGCCTACAGGGCAATTCCTTCTTTGGCCGCCAGGGCCCCGAACACCTTGTCCATGTTTTCCGTGATCACCAGGGTGTCCGCCTTCATATGGACGGACAGGGGATCCCGGTTCAGGATCACCAGCCGTTTCCCATGGAAATAGTTGATGAAGGAGGCGGCCGGGTACACGGTCAGGGAGGTGCCGGCGATGATCATCATGTCTGCTTCCGAAATGGCCCGTACAGCATTTTCCACCGCTTCATCCGGGAGCATCTCTTCATACAGGGTAATGTCCGGACGGATCACGCCCCCGCAGGAGCAGTGGGGCACCGGTTCTTTGGATTCGAAGATGTAGTCCGCAGGATAGGTCTTCCCGCAGCTCATGCAGTAGTTCCGCAGGGCACTGCCGTGGATTTCGAACACCTTCCGGCTGCCGGCCTTCTGGTGGAGCCCGTCGATGTTCTGGGTGACGATGCCCAGCAGCTTCCCGGTCTTTTCCAGGGCCGCCAGATATTTGTGGGCCTTGTTGGGCTGGATCTTCCGGGTATCCATTTTCTGCCGGTGGAATTCAAAATAGACTTTCGGTTCATTCACCAGGCAGCTGTGGCTGAGAAGGTATTCCGGCCGGTACTGGTCGAACCGCACATCGTGCTGGTTGTACAGTCCATCCTTGCTGCGGAAATCCGGGATGCCGCTGGCGGTGGAAACCCCGGCCCCTCCAAAGAACACGATTTTCTGAGATTCCCGGATCCATTGATCCAGGGTGTCCACATCCTGCTCAAATTCTTTCTGTTCCATGGCTGTCAGCTCCTTTATTCTCCTCCATATTTGGGTTTCGGTGCCGGGACCTTTTTACCCGCCCGGGCAGGGGGCTCCGGATCCTTCCACTGGAGGCTGTTTACCGAATGGTCGATGACCTTCTGCTGGTCCCGGGCTCCCAGCTGGAAATAATCCAGGGAAAGAAGGGTGCCCTTCCGGAGGAACACGTATCCCAGGCTTTTGCCTCCCGGGGTCACTTCTTCCTCCACAATACAGGTCCGCCCTGCCGCTTTGGAGAAATAGGTCCGGTTTTCCTTCAGGGACAGGCCCGGGTGGCTCTTCTCCCACTTGGCCCGGCGGTTCTCCGTCATAAGCCGGCAGAGATTTTCCCGGTCCTGGTCACACAGATTTTCCAGGCTGTCCGGCAGGAAAGCATAGTCCATGTTTTCCTGGAGAGACTGGAAGATCACCCCGGTGACCAGCTGGTTGTCCAGATGGAGCCGGGACAGCTGGTGGAGATCCCCGGGATCCGCTGCCTTCTGGATGTCCACGCTCCCAAAGGGGATTTCGTAGGAAACCCCGCTGTGGGGCAGGGTGATCCGTTCATAGGCCCCGCCGATTTCCAGCGAATCCAGCACCTGCCGGACGGCCGGTTCCAGGGTCCCGGCCTCTTTTTCAGGAACCAGGAAGCTGAGGCTGTACAGATTCTTCCGGTCCCCGAAAAAGTACCGGTCCGACACCTTCCCGTTTTCCAGCTGCCGGATGTGGAGCCCCTCCCGGCCGGCAAATTCGCCCATTTCCGCAGCCTGGACCGGGATGTCCTTGGCTTTGGCCTCTTCTTCATAGGTCCGCAGGGTCAGTTCCAGCATGATCTTTTCCGACTGGAAAGGTTTGGCTTCCTTCTCACCGTCGGTTTTCATCATGGCCCCGTTGGCCATGTACACCAGCATCGTATCTCCCCGGGAAGCCCGCATCAGGATGTCTTCCTGGTGTTTGCCCCGGCCGTAAAGGCCCTGGAGGGCAAAGCCCTCCGGCAGGGAAAACTGTACATCGTTCCGGGGATCCTTGAATTCCTCCCGTGCCTTTTCCCGGGTGCCGTATCTGGCTAGCAGTTCCGCCTTCAGATCCTTCTGCCGGGAAATACCGGACTCCGCCAGAGGCTGACTGGTTTCCAGATGGCCTCCGGCCCCCTCCGCGGGTTCCTGGGCGGCCGCTCCTTGTTCAGTTGTGTTTCCGCCGGCGGCCCAGGCGGCCGGCAGCAGGCTTCCCCACAGCACCAGCGCCAGGAGCAGCCCCTTCATGGATGGTTTCATATGGACTCCTGTAGGCCCAAGGCCCCTTCTGTTGGATGGATCGTTACAGTTTCTATTATAATCCATACGGGAGCAGGAAAAAAGGGGCTGTTGCATGAGCAACAGCCCCTTAGTCGGAAGTCAGGCGTCTGAAGTCGGAAGCCTCAGGACAGGATCCGCCTGGCTGGACGGATCCTTTTGATTATGTAAAACCAGAATCGAAATCAATCTGAGCAATCATTTCGTCTAAAGGTTCTACACATTCAAAAATTTGCATGCAAATTTAACATTCGGCTCCAGACTTCAGACTCCAGACTTGAGCCGCTATGCGGCTCTACAGCTAGGGGGTGTTACACGCAACGTGCAACACCCCCTTTTTTTTACGCCACAAAATCTCCGTTCACATCCACCAGTTTCCCGGGATTCATGATATTGTTGGGATCCAGGGCTTGTTTGATGGCTTTGATCAGTTTTACTTCCCCTTCAGGGGTGCAGCGGGCAAATTCTTCCAGCTTCTTGTAGCCGATGCCGTGTTCCCCGCTCATTTTCCCGCCCAGGGCATAGACCCGGGGGAACAGGTCTGCATGGAAAGCTTTGATGGTCTTGAACCAGTCTTCCGGAGACAGGCCGTATTTGTTCAGAGGCAGTACATGGATGTTCCCGTCCCCGATATGGGCCACGGTCACGGTGTACAGGTTGTATTTCTTTTCCAGTTCAGGGATCTGGGCGGTCATGTCCGCGATTTTGTCCAGAGGTACCACGAAGTCTTCGGTCTGGAACATTTTGTCAATGTCCCGGGCGGCTTCAGCAAACTGTTTCCGCAGGGTCCAGATCCGCTGATCCGCTTCGAATTCATCGATGGAGCCATTGGCTTCCGCCAGGTCGCAGAGTTTTTCCATTTTCCGGTCAGATTCATCCTGGTCGAAGCTTTCCACCGTAACGATCACGTAGCAGCACCCTTCCTTCACATGGGGCATTTCCATGTTGTCCAGGTATTTGCAGGTCATGTCGATGGCGGAGTTGCCCATATATTCAATGGAAGTGGGGTCGATGCCGGCCTTCAGGATCTTGTTGGGCAGGGCAAAGGCTTCCTTGTCCGTATTGAACACGCAGACCATGTTGAAGGAATAGGGAGGCAGAGGACGGAGCTTTACGGTGACTTCCGTGATGATCCCCAGGGTCCCTTCACTGCCGGCAAAAAGCTGTTCCAGACACAGGCCGGTGGAGCATTTCTTCAGCCGGGCGCCCACATCCACAATATCCCCGGTGGGAGTGACCACTTTCAGGGCATAGATCTGATCCCGGGTGGTGCCGTACCGGACGGCCCGGTTGCCCCCGGCGTTGTTGGCCACGTTGCCGCCGATCTGGCAGGATTCCGCACTGGACGGATCCCCGGCGTACATGACACCGGCCTTCTTGGCTTCTGCCTGGAGCTGACCGGTGAATACCCCGGTCTGACAAACGGCATAAAAATTGTCCGCATCCAGTTTCAGGATCTTGTTCATCCGCTGGAGTTCCACCACCATGCCATGATAGATGGGGATGGCGCCGCAGGCCACACCGGTGCCGGCGGACCGGGGGGTGATGGGTACCAGATACTTGTTGGCCAGTTTCACCACTTCTGCCACTTCTTCGGTGGTGCCGGGGAATACCACCACTTCCGGCTTCTTGAAGAAATGGGGGTTCCCTTCTTCATCGGTCTGGTACTGTTCCAGATACTCTTCATCGGTCTTTACATACCGGTCCCCTACCACTTTTTTCAGTTCTTCCACCAGTTCCGGCGTAACCGGGTTATACTTGTGTTCCATTATTATGCCCTCTTCCCTGTATATTGTAATCTATACGTTTTTTCGTCTTTCTCTCACTGACGATGATGTTTCCTAGTATACCATATCCTGTATACAAGTAAAGGGCTTTTTTCTTTTCTTTATGTTATATATACATATCTTTTATTCAATTTATGCATCTTCTGCTGAAAAGTGTAATGTTTTTTATAGAGAAATGGGATTTCAGCGCATATTCATCATATGAATTATTTTTATTTACATTTTTTCATTCCTTGCCTCCCTCACATCCGTTCTGCCTCCGGAGACAGTCTGGAAGCAAAAGAAAACCCGGGAGACAAGCTCCCGGGTTTTCCTGAAGGGAATCGATTTTTTACAAGGGATCAGCCTTGGACAGGTTTGTCTGCAATATCCAGTTCCCCACTGTCCACTTTCTTGGCCCGTTTCCAGAACAGGCAGAAGGCAACGATGGCGAACACAACGCCTACAGGGTAGGCAATGGAAGTGCTCAGCTGCAGCCCTTCCTTGGCAACCAGGATGTAGGTGCAGGATACGGCGCTCATGAAGGTAGCAGGGATAATAGCGATCCAGGCATTACCCTTGTTGGCGTACAGGTACATGGCACCGGACCACAGTACCAGCATGGCCAGGGTCTGGTTGGTCCAGGAGAAGTATCTCCACAGGATGGTTACGTCTACCTGGGTCAGGATGCCGCCTACAGCGATGATGGGCAAAGCCAGTTTCAGACGGGAAGCCAGGGTGTGCTGGTCAATCTTGAACCAGTCAACAATGGTGTACCGGGCGGAACGGAAGGCCGTATCAGCGGAGGATACAGGGCAGGCAATAACACCGATCATGGCGATGACGGTGCCCAGATAGCCCATCAGGCCGGAGCAGATGTCATATACAACGCCGCCGGCGCCATGGTATTTCACGAAAGCGTCGCTCAGGCCGGCAGTGTTGCCATAGAAGGAAACACCGGCAGCAGCCCAGATTAGAGCAATGATCCCTTCGCAGACCATGGCTCCGTAGAAGATCTTGTGGCAGTCACGTTCACTCTTGATGCAGCGGGCCATAATAGGAGACTGGGTGGAATGGAAACCAGAGATGGCGCCGCAGGCCACGGTGATGAACATGATCGGCCAGATCGGGGTTCCTTTCGGATGCATGTTGGTGAGGGTGATTTCAGGAACATGGTACCCTTCAGCAAAGAGCATGGTCCCAACGCCCACAGCCATGAAGATCAGGCAGAATCCGAAGAACGGATACAGTTTCCCGATCAGTTTATCCACCGGCAGGAAGGTAGCACAGAAATAATAGATCAGTAAGATAACCAGCCAGAAGTTGTAGCTGAGCGGGGTAATCTTGGTCAGCAGGCCGGCAGGGCCAGTAGTGAAGGCAACGCCTACCAGGATCAGCAGCACAACGGAGAACCCACGCATAATGTGTCTCATGGTCGTGCCCAGATATTTGCCGCACAGTTCGGAAATAGAGGCCCCATCGTTCCGTTCGGACAGTACGCCGGAGATGAAGTCATGGACACCGCCGGCAAACACCGTGCCGAAAGTGATCCAAAGGAATACAGCCGGGCCCCACATGGCCCCAGCCAGAGCACCGAAAATAGGACCCAGGCCGGCAATGTTCAGCAGCTGAATCAGGAAAACCCGCCAGTTTTCCATAGGTACGTAGTCAACGCCATCTTCCAGACGATAGGCAGGAGTCTTTCTGTCATCGATAGGAGGACGGAAGCAGCTTTCTACGTATCCGCCATAGATGAAATAACCACCAATTAAAATAGCAAGACACACAAAGAAGCTAATCATTGAATAAAACCCCCTTCTGCGAACCCCTTCAATTCGCAAGTTTTACTGTCGAGTTCATTATAAGCCTTCTTTCACAAAAAATCCACAGGAATTGTGGTAATTCTGTGTATATTTACTATATTGCGTTAAATGAAGAGGGAAGGTGTATCACCTTCCCTCTTGTTGTAAACACATGTGATTTTGGTTGTAGACAATTGCCAAGAAGTTACTTTCTTTTCAGACCCCACTGGCTGTAAATGTGGAGCCCGTCTGCTTCCGGCACCAGTCCGGTGAGCCGCACCAGGTCGAACAGGTTGAAGCCCTTCACTTTCAGCTGGGCCAGTTTGCTCTTCTTGATCACGTCGGTGAAGTCCACCGTCAGGCTCTGATCGCTGAAAGTGCAGATCAGGTCGTCCCGGTTCACCACCGTCATGTTGAAAATGGCGTTCACCAGGCTCATGATGATCCGGGTACCCAGGAGCCGTACCAGCAGTTCGCCCAGCTTGTTGTCCGCAATGGCGAAATCGTGGATCCGGAACCGGGCATAGGAGGCGGTGTTGTTAAGGGCCAGAGCCTCGATTTCCACATCCGCAGTAAGGGTCCCGTATTTTTCATGTTCCACAGTGACTTCCAGCTGATGGTCCCCCTTGTACCGGCATTCCCGGAACTGGAATTCGCTGTCCTTCATGGCTTCTCCCAGGCCCTTGGCCAGGTCCGTATAGGGGACTGCCACTTCGCCCCGGCGCAGCTGTTCGAAGGTCTGGGCGTTCACCCACCGGCTCACCCCTTCCTTGAAGGGAGCCACCAGTTCGTTAAGGTCTTCCACATAGGTGCCCATGTTCCCGGCCACTTCGCTGAGCCGGTCCGCAGCTTCATCCGCCCGGTTCTTCAGTTTGTCGAAAAGGGGTTTGGCCTTTTCCGCCACTTTCCGCCGTTCATCCCCCAGAGGGATGTTCCTGTTCTTGTCCTTGGTAAATTCCCGGAATTTCTCCATGCCTTCCTTCCGGGCCTGTTCATAGAAATCTTTGAACTGGCTCAAGTCATCAGGCCGGCCGGCATCCAGCCAGGCGTTGGCCGCTTTCCCCACGGCGTAGGTGATGCCTACGGCCATGGGAACCTGGAGCGGCGGGAAGGGGATCACCGTGAACACGGTCTGCCCCACGAAGGAAGCCCCCAGGGACCCTACCAGCCCGGCAATGGCCCCGGTTTCCAGTTCCACTCCCCGCAGGTCACAGAGCCGGGTGATCATGTACACCTCGTTGGCCATGAGAGCCAGGCTCCCCAGGAAAGGCGTCATGACAATGACACTGGCCCGGGCAGCCCCCCAACGGATGATCCGTTCCGATTCCCGGGCAATGTCTTCCGGACCCAGGGCCTCTTCCTCGTCCACTTCTTCATCCATGGGACGGGTTTCCGCTTCTACCGCATCTTCTTCCTTTTCCATTTCGTCCCGTTTATCCATTTCTTCTGTCATAGTAATCCCTCCTGTCATTGTCTTCACAACAAACCGGTTTTCTGCCTTTAGTATAGCATATTTCCCCGGGCCCGTCAGTCTCCAGGGCCCGGTGTCTGAAAAGTGTCACACATTCCCCTCAGTCCGGGATCACCGCCACCTGGCCGTCGCCGAACACCCCCCGGCAGCAGTCGGTGTACACTTCCACAAAGGCGTAACCTCCGTACAGGGCCAGGTTCCGTCCCTTCTCCAACCCTTCCGGCAGCGGTTCTCCCTTGTGGAAATGGCGGATCACCTGTCCCTGGAAGTCCAGCATGTGCACATCATAGGAATCATCGATCCGGCAAACTGCCAGGATCCCCAGGAACTGTCCCAGGCACCGGATTTCCGGAAAATCCTTCCGGATGGTTTCCAGTACCTTTTCCAGGAACCGGGGGTCCAGCTTCCCGGTCCTGGCCGGCAGTTGTTCTTCTCCGATAGGCCGTCCGGAAGCGGGTACCGCCCTTTCTTTCCCCCAGTTCCGGATCTGATTGATTTTTTCCGGGCTGGTCTGGGAAAGAGGCACTACATTTTGGAAGGAGGACAGGATCTCGCTCCGGGTCAGGTCCAGCAGCCGCTGGGCTTCCCCGTTGTCTTCGCTGATATCCGGAACTTCCGTCAGGATCAGGGTCTGGTATTCCTTTTGTTCCTGGTGCATCTTTCCGATGAGGGCGTCTCCGGTGCTTTCCCCTCAGCCATTGTCCTTCCCCTTGCTGTCAGTTTGGTTCCATTGTACAACAAAAGAGGGCCTGTGAAAATATTTTCACAGGCCCTGATCACCCTTCAGCGGCTGGCCACCATCTTTTCCCTTTTGTCCTGTTTCACCGGCACCACCAGCTTCTGTCCCGGCTGGATGGCCTGGCGCAGATCCAGATGGTTGGCTTTGGCGATCCGGTCGATCACTTCCCGCACATCCTCTTCCGGATGGGTGTACTTCCGGGCAATGCCCCACAGGCTGTCCCCCCGCATCACCACCACCTGTTCCGTATGATAACTGGTGGGAGCCGCTTCCATCTCCAACACTCCGCGGGAAGAAACCCCCAACAGGACCAGCACCAACCCCAGTAAAAGTTTCTTCATTTTTCTTCCCTCCACTCGAACTTTTGTTTGTTATGTGTATGATATCACGTTCTGTTCGCTTTTTCAATAAGTTTATGAAACTCTGTTCGTTTTTTCTTATCCAACGGGGAATGGTTATAACCGTTCCCCCTCTGTTGGAATCTCCTGAATTACGTTATAATGAAAAAAAAAACGGCAAGGGAAGGTGCGATGGAATGGCGCTGATATATTGTGTGGAAGATGATGAAAACATCCGGGAACTGGTCCGTTATGCCCTGTGCAGCCAGAAATTCCAGGCGGAGGCCTTTCCCGACGGAGCCTCCTTCTGGAAGGCCCTGGAGGAAAAGAAGCCGGATCTGGTGCTCCTGGACATTATGCTCCCGGGGGAAAGCGGCCTGGAGATCCTGAAGAAGCTCCGGGACCAGCCGGCCACCAGCAGCCTCCCGGTAATCATGCTCACTGCCCGGACCAGTGAATACGATGTGGTCACCGGCCTGGACGCCGGAGCGGACGACTACATTTCCAAACCTTTCGGGATCATGGAACTGCTGAGCCGGGTGAAAGCGGTTCTCCGCCGGGGTACCCAGCAGAAACCCCAGGACCGGGACCTTTTGGTGTGCGGGGACATTACCCTGGACCTGAAGAAGCACCAGGTGACCACCCAGGGCCAACCCTGCGAACTGACCGTAAAGGAATTCGACCTGCTCCATTACCTGATGGCCAACGCCGGCATCGTCCTGAGCCGGGACCAGATCATGGAAGCGGTATGGTCCTTCTCCTATGCCGGAGAAAGCCGCACCATCGACATGCACATCCGGAGCCTCCGGCAGAAACTGGGAGAAGCCGGCCGGATCATCCAGACTGTCCGGGGTATAGGGTACCGGATCCAGTAAAGGAGCACGCCGCCTATGAAAAAACAGATCTATCTCCATCTGTTCCTGGTGGGACTGGCCTGTATCCTGATCACCGCCCTGGTATGTGCCTTCGCCTCCTGGCAGACCGCCAAGCGCCAGACCCTGGCAGATCTTCAGCAGGTGTCCCAGGTGATGAGTACGGAACTGAACCACCACAGCGATTCCTATGTGTTTCTCCAGCGCTCCAGCCAGGCGTCCCCGGACCTGCGGTTCACCTGGGTGGACAGCCACGGCACCGTGCTCTACGATTCCTATGAAGAAGCCGGCAGCCTGCCCAACCACCGGGAACGGCCGGAAATCGCCCAGGCTCTGGGAGAAGGCCAGGGCAGCGATGCCCGGCACTCCTCCACCCTCCAGGAAGTGACCCTTTATGCGGCCCAGCGGCTGTCCGACGGCTCCGTGCTCCGGGTGGCCCGGACCCAGACGGAACTGCTCCGGCCTCTGGAAGAGCTCCTGCCCTGGTGGATCATTTCCCTGCTTCTCCTGATCCTGATCTGCCAGTTCACCGTCCGCCGGCTCACCCAGGGGCTCCTGGATCCCCTGGACCAGGCCACCCGGTATCTGTCCCAGGTCGGCCAGGGAGACACCACGGAAGAAGAACGGCAGCTGTTCCACACCTCCTATCCGGAGCTGCTCCCTTTCCTGGCCACCATTGACCGGCAGGGAAAACAGCTGGACCAGAGTCTGCGGAACCTGGAACAGGAACGGAACACCATGAAGCGGATCACCGACAGCCTGAAGGAGGGCGTGATCCTCCTGGACGACCAGATGCGGATCCAGTGGATCAATGCCTGGGGATTCCAGCTGCTCCAGCAGGAAGAGAAACCCACTGCCGGCCGGCCTCGGCTCCTGGGGAAATTCCTTATGCCCTTCCTGCCTCCGGAAGCCCGGATTCCCCAGGGCCGGCTCCGGAGCAGCCAGCCCTGGAGCCAGACGGTAAAATACCGGAGCCGCCAGTACCAGCTGGATCTCCAGCTGCTGAAGCCTCCCCAGGGCCGGGCCACCCGTATGCTGATCATCCAGGACATTACGGAAGCCCGGGAACGGGAACAGCTGCGGAGGGACTTTACCGCCAACGTAACCCATGAACTGAAGACCCCCCTTACCTCCATCAGCGGCTTTGCGGAACTGATGGCCGCCGGCATGTACCAGAAGAAAGAGGACATTGCCCATTTTGGCCAGCTGATCCGGAAAGAAGCCGCCCGGCTGCTGGAAATGATCAACAGCATCATCTTCCTGTCCCGGATCGAGGAAATGCCGGCGGAGGCCATGCAGGAAGCCGTTCCTCTGGGAGGGCTGATCCAGTCGGTGGTGGAATTCATGGATCCCTTCTGCAAGGACAAGCAGGTGACCATCCACTGCCAGCTTACGGAAGACAAGGTCCGGGGCAGCAGCAGCATGCTCCGGGAAATGGCCATGAATCTCATCGACAACGGAGTGAAGTACAACCGGCCGGGAGGCCATGTGTACGTAACCATGAAAAAAGAGGAAGACCAGGTGATCCTTACTGTGAAGGACACCGGCATCGGCATCCCAGAAGACGTCCAGGAACGGGTATTCGAACGGTTCTACCGGGTGGAGGGCAGCCGGAGCAAGCAAAACGGCGGCAGCGGCCTGGGGCTTTCCATCGTGAAGCACATCGTGGAACAGCACCGGGGCAACATCAGCCTCACCAGCCGGCTGAATGAAGGGACCACCATAGAAGTCCAGCTGCCGGGAGCGTGAAAATAGGGGGGGTGAAAAAATTCACACCCCCGGTCACGGGCCACGAGTCACGGATCGCGAGCCTTGACGTTTAAGCCGTTTGTTCTTTTTCTATAGGATGATAAGGCAAAATCCACTGGAATTTGCAAAACGGGATTTTCGGCTTGCACCAACAAGCCCGCGACTCACGACTCGCGACCAAAGGGATCACTGCTAATTCCTTATCTTCTTGCGCATGAGCGGTTTGATGCCCCCGGCTTCCAGGATCTTCATGGCCTGGGGTCCCAGTTTCTCACAGGGATAGGTTTCCCCGGTTTCCTGCACCGTCACCTGATACTTTTCCAGGTCCAGGGTCAGGGTCATCCCATCTTTCACCTTGTCCTTCAATCCCTTGCAGATAATGGGCAGAAGTCCCAGATTGATGGCATTCCGGAAAAAGATCCGGGCAAAAGAATCTGCCAGTACCGCTTTGGCACCCATATTCAAAAGCGCAATGGGGGCATGTTCCCGGGAAGACCCACAGCCAAAATTCCGGCCGGCCACCACCATGCCTCCCTTGGGAAAACTGGCAGCGATGTTTTCATCCACTCCGCACAGGCAGTGGCTGCCGATTTCTTTGGGGTCTACGATATCCAGATACCGCCCCGGATAGATCTGATCCGTATCGATGTTGTCTCCCACTACGATGATTTTTCCCGTTACCTTTGTTTCCATCTCTGCTTCCTCCTTCACCTTACAGATACTTCCGGGGATCCGTGATATATCCGGTCACCATGCTGGCTGCCACCGTAGCCGGGCTGGCCAGGTACATCAGGGCTTCCGTGGATCCCATCCGTCCCGGGAAATTCCGGTTGGTGCTGGTGATGCAGACCTCTCCGGCGGTCAGCACCCCTTCATGGGCTCCCAGGCAGGCCCCACATCCAGGGGTGGAAATGGTCGCCCCAGCCTTGATCAGATCTTGGATATATCCTTTTTCCAGGCATTTCTCCATCACTTCATTGGAAGCTGGGATCACCACCAGGCGGGTATATTCCGGGATATGTCTCCCTTTCAGGATCTTTGCGGCAATGGCAATGTCTTCTTCCCGTCCTCCCGTACAGGATCCGATATAGCCCTGATTCAGCTTCACCGGCCCCTGGGCCACTACGCTGGAGAGAGGATGGACATTTTCCACACTGCTGGGGCAGGACAGTTCCGGTTCCAATTGGGAAACGTCGAAAGTATAGCTTTCTGCATAGGTATACCCTGGGTCGGTGTACTGCACTTCAAAGGGACGGACGGCACGTGCCTTTACATAATCCAGCACGGCCTGGTTCGGCTGCATGTAGGCCGTCTTGGCTCCCATTTCCACAGCCATGTTGCAGATGGTCATCCGTCCTGCCACATTCAGGTTCTCCACATAGCTGCCGGTGAAATCGATGGCCTTGTACACCGCTCCATCGGCTCGAATCTTTCCCAGCACAGCCAGGATCACGTCTTTGGGGAATACACCCTTGGGGGCTTCTCCTTCCAGACGCACTTCGATGATTTCAGGAATCCGGAACCACAGTTCCCCCGTCATCAGGATGGTGGCCATATCCGTGGCTCCGCAGCCCGTGCCCACTGCACCAAAGGCGCCATGGGTTGTCGTATGGCTGTCCGTAGCCACCACAATCATCCCAGGATAAATCAGGCCGGCTTCCGGCATGACCTGATGGCAGACCCCGCAGTTGGTGTCAAAATGGTATTTCAGGTTGTTCTTCTGGGCAAATTCCCGCATTTCCTTATGATTCTGGGCACTCTTGATGGTGGGACAGGGAGCATAATGGTCGAAGACAAAAGCGCAGCGGGTATTGTCCCAGACCTTTTCCCCTCCCATCTCATAAAAAGAGTAGACCGTCTGCAGATACAGATCATTAATCTCCGCGAAATCCACCTTGGCCATCACGATTTCACCGGTTTCTACCGTCTTTTTACCGGCATTCTTTGCAAAGATTTTCTCAATGGCATGCATAATAGCTGTTCTCCTTTCAGCGGTTGGCCTCAATCATTTTTTCTAGTTCCTGGATGACAGTTTCCGGTTTTTCTTCCGGTACAAAGTGCCCACAGCCTGGGATTCCATAACCAGTTACATGATTGGCCAGCTTCTTCCAGATACCCAATACATCCCAATACCTGCAGATATTTCCATTGGATCCCCACAAACAACAGATGGGGGTTTGGATGGTACGTCCCAAATCTGCCATATCCAGATTCCAATCGATCGTTGCACTTGCCCGATAATCCTCGGCAATGGCATGGACTGTAGCCGGTTCAGAATAATACCGGATATATTCGCGTACGATATCTTCCGGAAATTGCTGCTTTCCAATGGTTCCCGGAATGGTTTTCTTGCGGATATTGCTGCGGATGAAATAGGCAGGTTCTGCACCCAAGAAAGTTTCTGGAAAAGGCTCCGGCTGGATATAAAAGAACCAGTGCCAATACTTCGTGGCAATTTCCCGATCTGTTCTGTTATAAACATCAAGGGTAGGGATGATATCTAGCAATAGGCAGGATTTGATTTTCTCCGGATAGTCCAGCATCATACGGTGACATACACGCCCGCCACGGTCGTGTCCGGCAATATGGAATTTCTGATACCCCAATTTTTCCATGACAAATACCTGATCCCTAGCCATCGCCCTCTTGGAATACGTAGAATGGTCAGGCAATCCATGTGGCTTGCTACTTTCTCCATAACCTCTCATATCCGGTATGACTACACGATATCTCTCCGCCAGACGGGGGGCTACAGCATACCAAGTCAGATGGCTTTCCGGGTGCCCGTGCAGCAACAATACAGCCTCATGCCCAGTTCCTCCACACCAAGCATGGATTTTCACTTCTCCGGTATCGATGATCCGGTGCTCAAAACCTACAAAATATTTCTCATTGATATCCATATTTTTCTCCTTATGATTGATTCTTGATTTCCCCTCTGTTGTTGCCAGCCTTCAAGCAGATTCTCTCTTTTTCAGGCGGGGAAAAACAGAGGCGAAAGCAGAAACATGATGAGCAGTAATATGATGCTGAGCGGAATCCCCACTTTGACAAAATCTTTAAAGCGAAACCCTCCCTGCATGACGATTACGGTTGTCGGAGATGCCAGAGGCGTAGTAATGGCAATGGCTGTCCCAATGATGACCGGGACGCAAAAATAGAGTACATTGATATTCATTGCCATGCCCAGCGAAAGTGCAATGGGGATGACAATGGCATTGGCCGCAGTGTTGCTCATGAATTGGGAAAGGAACCAGCCGACCAGACCCATTGCGACCATCATCATGGGAAGACTGGCCTCGCTGCCTCCCATCAACTGCAAGAACGCATGGGCAATGACTTTCCCGGCACCACTGGCATCCAGCCCATTGGCCATCGAAGTGACTCCTGCCATGACGATCAGCACGTTCCAGTCACAAGAACGGATCGCCGCTTTCATCGAGATGCAGTGGGTCAGGCAGAGAACAGCCACACACAGCAGCGAAACAATGGCGACATTCCAGATCCCAGAAATGAAGCCTGCAATCATCAAGAAAAATACTACAAGGTTCAAAATCGGTTTCCATCTGGGGACCTGCTTCATATTTACAGCAGGGAGTTCCACCACCGGATCTTCAAAATCAAAACTTTTCTTCATGATCCAATATCCTGCCGTAGCAAAGTAGAGCGTACTGACGGCCAAAAGGATCAGTGTAATCGGTGCCATGGAAAAAAATCCCAGATTTCCTCCCGCTTCATTGACCATAGCTCCAGCCATGGAAACAGCGGCAGCTCCTGACAGAGACAGAGGCGATCCGATGGTGCTCATCATCCCCACAGGCATCAACAGATTTTTGGCTTTGACCTTGCCGTGGGATTCCATGGCAATCGACCGGGCAACAGGCACCATAGTCGCGGCAATGGCGGAATTGGTCGTAAAACCAGTAATCAGCCCTGTAAAAAGAGAAATCGCTGCAACCAGCGCACGCTCACTTTTTTGGGCCATCTTCCGGAACAGCAAATCACTGACCTTTTGGATTGCACCTGTTTCAAACAACCCATTGCATATGATCATCGTCGCCCCACAAAAAACAATCGTGGTATTCCCAAAATAAGCATATGCCTTTCCTAAAGGCTGGATCCCAGTCAGCGACATCGCCAATGCAGCCAGCATGGAAGTCACCGCCAAGGGAATCCGATCATTCATAACCAGCAACATGGTCATCACTAAGATGACGATAGCAATCGTACTTTGCTCCATAACTTTCTCCTCGCTCTCCTTTACTTTTCTCCCGCTGGCCAATCGGAAAGTTTCGTTATGTTGATTATATATTCAGATAATGTTAAAATCTAATTGATGTATTTTATATTTTCATCAATTTTTTTGATGAAGAAAGCAGAGAACATGGAAAACTATTACAAATATATTTATGCCGCTTATAAACTAGGCAGTTTTACCAAGGCTGCCGAAAAGCTCTACGTTACCCAGCCTACCCTCAGTATGGCTATAAAAAAAGTAGAGGATCATTTGCATATGCCGCTTTTTTATCGGGAGGGCAAATCCGTCACTTTGACTCCTGTAGGCAAACTCTATATCAAAAGTATCGAAAAAATGATGTCGATTGAAACCGACCTGCAAGCCGAAATCCGTGACATCGAACGATTGGAAACTGGGACCGTACGGATTGGAGGCACCCAATACATCAATTCCTGTATCCTCCCCCCTGTCATAGCACAGTTCATCCAAAGATATCCCAAGATCGACATCCAGCTGAAAGAACAGGAGCCCAGTAAAAACCTCACCGATCTTGCGAAAGGAAAAATCGACTTCTGCTGCAATGCAGGCACGATAGATATTCCAGATTTAAAAAAAGTCCCTCTCTTCCAGGATCAAATTTATCTCGCCGTTCCAGACGCCTATAATCAGCCGGACTGGCTGCCATGGGAACTGGATTTAGAGGGTCCGCCTTGGTCAGAGCCAAAATCCATTCCCCTTTCAGATGCCTTGTTCCAGCTTCCCATCATCCTTCTGGCGGCGCCTTCCAATCTCCAGGCCTGTGTCAGGAATGCCTATGCAGATGCCCATCGCCAGCCCCATATCGTTCTGCAGGCAGAACAGCAGGAAACCTCCCTTCAGTTGGCCTGTGCAGGAATTGGTGCTGCCTTTGTGGGAGAACAGATGCTCAGGCATCGAAAGCCCAAGGCAATGCACATCTATAAGATTGATCACCCAAGCCTGCGCCGGACATTCTATCTGCTAACAAACAAAAAGCGATATCTTACCAAAGCCGCATCCGCATTTGTTGCACTGTGGAAAAAAACAGCCGGAGAAACACTCCGGCAGTAACCAAAAGCCGCCGGACATCCATAAAACCAGTTGTGTACCGACAACAAAAAAAGGGTGTGGAAAAACTCACACCCCCCGGTCGCGAGCCGCGGCTAAACGATCTTCCGTTCATAGGGATCACTGCTGATCCCTTTGGCCAGGATCTCCTTGGCCCATTCCTGGGCACAGAACAGGGAATGATCCTTGTAGTTCCCGCATTCCTTTTCTTTCGTTCCGGGCACCTGGTCCCAGGTGGTCTTCACCACCAGTTCCAGGGCTTCCTTCAGGGCTTTGGCCACGTCTTTGGGATCATGGACCCCCCAGCACAGGAGATGGAACCCGGTGCGGCAGCCAAAGGGAGAACAGTCCAGATAGCCCTTGATCCGGGGCCGCAGGTAAAGGGCCAGGAGATGTTCCAGGGTGTGCATTCCCCCGGTGGGGATTTCCTGCTGGTTGGGCTGGCACAGCCGGATGTCATAGTTGGAGACAATGTCCCCATGTTCCCCGGTCTCCTGGGAAATCAGCCGCACATAAGGAGCCTTGACCTTGGTATGGTCCAGGGTGAAACTTTCGATAATGACTTTTTCCATATTCATTCCTCCAATAGCAGGGGGCTGTTGCATGTACAACAGCCCCCTTTTTTACTTCTGCATGGCCGGGTTGTCCCGGTTGGCAATCTTTTTCTGGTACTCTTCCTTCACGAAGTTGGTGGCCAGCATATCGATTTCTTCCACTGTAGCCACCCCATGGCGCAGGTTTTCCTCCAGGAACGGATACAGCAGTTCAATCTGTTCCTTTTTGTCAATCATGGTAATGATCACCGGCAGGTTGATGGCTTCGGAAACACTGATGAACAGTCTCCGTTCCTTCCCCCGCACCCGGCTCCCATAGCCCTGGGTCCCCCGCATCACCGTGCAGCCGGCGATTTTGTATTTTCCGGCAATGTCGAAGATGGCCTTGTAAAAAGGTTTGTCCTTGTAGAAGAAGTCCTCCCCTACATAGATGGTCAGTTTGGTCAATTTCAGAAATTCAGCCATACGTCTTCCCTCCATTTCGGATGAGTTGGTCTTTTTTCAATTTTATTGTAACATAAATTAATTGTTTTCGTAATAGTTAAAAAGGGGTCTGTTGCATGGGCAACAGACCCGCTGACAAACTGGGGCTCACGCTCCAGTCCCCTTCATCCTTTTCCGCTTCCGGTAATAGGCGTTCCCCACGCCGCCCACCACCAGCAGCACCATGAGCCAGCCGGCGGCTTTCACCGGGTTCAGGTAGGTGACGGTGGCATCCATGGTTGTCTCTTCGCCCAGAGGCAGCTTCCAGGTGAGCACTCTCCTGTCGTCGCTGACCTGGGTGGCGTTGGTATCATCCACCGCCGTAGGCAGCACCAGGGTGAACCGCAGGTCGAACTGCTTCATGATGCTCTGGAGCACCGCCTGGGCATCCCGGTTCTTCAGTTCTTCCTTGGGAGCCATGTTGATCCCGGTGTGGACGCTGATGGTATCGAACAGCAGCCCTCCCTGGAGCCGGACCACCGGCTCCTTCTTTTCCCGGGACACCTGGGCCGGTTTGGCCTTTTCCCCGTTCTGGGGCCCGGCAGCATCCTGGGCTGCCTGTTCCCAGGTCCGGATATCGAAGGTCTTCAGCACCTTGGAATCCTTGATGTCCTTTACCTGGTTGTAGTGTTTGGTGGCTACAAACCCTTCATACTGCCCTTCCTTGGCCGGCCGGACTCCGTATCCGTCCTTTCGGAAATCCTCCTCAAAGGCATCCACGGTGGGTTTCAGCACCGGTGCCGTTACCAGTTTGCAGGTCAGGTCCGCCGCCCCCAGACGGGTGATTTCCATGGTAATATGGCCTTTGGCGCAGCCGCTGAACAAAAGGCTCAGCAGCAGGCACCCAAGGATCATGATCTTTTTCATAACGCCCTCCCGGCTGTCTTGTATCTTCCCCTCGCTTCCCTTCCGGTTCCATCCTGAGGAACCGGCACTGACTTCTTGCCTTTCCCGGGAAAAACGAGTAAGATTGAATTGTCAAAATTCTAAAAGAGAGAAGTGGATATCATGAAAGAATTCCGTATCGGCGCCGTAGGCGAAGCCACGGACACCGTCCTCCACACCAACACCGCCGCCGCCATGGGCAGCGGCTCCCTGGATGTCTATGCCACCCCGGCCATGCTGGCCCTGATGGAAAAGGCCGCCTGCAATATTGTGAATCCCTGCCTGGACGAAGACACCACCAGCGTGGGGATCGGGGTGAACCTGTCCCATGACGCCGCCACCGCCGTAGGCAAGACCGTAACCGCCAAAGCGGTGCTGGTGGGCGTGGATGGCCGGAAACTGACCTTCAAGATCACCGTGTCCGACAACTACGGCACCATCGGCCAGGGCACCCATGAACGGTTCCTGGTGAACAAGGCCAAATTCCTGGGCAAACTGGCGGCCAAGGATCAGAAATGATCACAGCCGGCGGGTGAGGGTCTCCATGACCATCAGGTTGCTGACCACTCCCACTCCGCCGGGAACCGGGGTATAGGCGGAAGCCCTGGCCTGTTTGGCGGCTTCCGGAACATCCCCCACCAGTTTCCCGTTCTGGGAATTGATGCCCACATCCACAACCACAGCTCCTTCCCGGAGCATGTCTTCAGTGATCAGGTTGGGTTTTCCCACTGCGCTGATGACCATATCTGCCTGCCGCACAATGGCAGGCAGATTTTTTGTGCGGGAACGGCAGACGGTGACAGTGGCATACCGGCCCATAAGCATCAGGGTAAGGGGCCGGCCCACCACTTCTCCATACCCCACCATGGCCACATTCTGGCCTTCCAGAGGGATCCTGTAGTAATCCAGGAGAGCCATGCAGGCCCGGGGAGTACAGGGGCCCCAGGGAGTGATCCCCAGGTACAGCTTGCCCCCGTTGATGGGATGGATGCAGTCCATGTCCTTTTCCGGGTCCAGCTGGCTGATCAGCTGCATCCGGCTGATGTGCCGGGGAAAGGGCACCAGGGGCAGGATCCCGTCCACCTGGGGATCCAGGCTCAGGTTCCGAAGTGCCAGGTCCGCCTCTTCCTGGGTGGCATTTTCCGGAAGTTCCACATCCCGGGTATGGATGCCCAGGCTGGCAGCGGTTTTCAGCAGGCTCCGTTTGTACACATGGGCCGCTTCATTGTTTCCCACCAGGAAGGTAGCCAGGGTCAGGGTCTTTCCGGCGAACCGGTCCCGGAGCTTCCGGCGGATTTCTTCTGCGACCGGTTTCCCGGCCATGATGATCTGTTCCATACTCCCATCCTTTCCTTACCGAAAATACACGGTCACCGTATCCCCGCTGTGGAGGACGGTCCCCGGTGCCGGGTTCTGCTTCCAGCTGGTGCCGCTGCCCACCGGGATCAGGGACAGTCCGGCGCCGCCCAGGGCTCCGGCCACTTCCCGGATGGAATGGCCGGCCAGGTTAGACAGCTTCACCGCTCCGTTCCCGTCCGCTTCCAGGGTCACCAGAGGCGCCGCCTCCTTGGCGGTTTTGGCCAGGAGGGATTCCACCGTGGGAATTCCGTCCCAGTTGCTGGGCTGGACCCCTTCCGCCACCAGGATCTGCTGGAGGGTATCCCGGAAAATAGGTGCGGACACCTGGGAACCGTAGAAAGCCCCTTTGGGGGAATCCAGCATGATGATCATGGCATACCGGGGAGCATCGCTGGGCACAAAGCCCACAAAGGAGGCAATGTACACCCCGGGGATGTATCCCCCTTTGGGGGACAGTTTTTCAGCAGTACCGGTTTTCCCGGCGATCTTGTACCCTTTGATCTGGGCGGTCTTGCCGCCCCCTTCGGAAACCACTTTTTCCATCATGGTCCGCATTTCTTCCGCCACTTCCGGGGTGATCACCGTCCGGACCACTTCCGTCTTTCCTTCCTTCAGCACCTGGCCGTCAGGACTGGTGACTTTCTTTACGATATAGGGCTTCACCAGGTTCCCTCCGTTGGCAATGGCGCAGATGGCCCGGAGCATCTGGAGAGGAGTCACCGCGATGCCCTGGCCGATGGCCATGGTGGCCACGTCGGAAGGCACCATATCCTTGGGATTGTACAGGATCCCCGCTTCTTCCCCGGGCACATCGCTGCCGGTGACACTGCCGAAGCCAAAGGCCTTGGCATATTGGGTTTCCCGTTCCCCGCCCAGCTTCAGGCCCAGGTCGGCCATACCGGTGTTCAGGGAGAACTTGATCACGTCGGTGAAGGTCACATGGCCCATGCCCTTCCCGTCCCAGTTCCGGATCCGCCGGCCTCCCACGTCAATGGACCCCTGGTCGTTGAAGGGGGTATTGGGGGTGATGACCCCTTCCATGAGCCCCGCCGACCCCATAATGGGTTTGAACACGGATCCTGGTTCGTAGACGATCCCTACTCCCCGGTTCATGTAGGCCCCTTTGGGAGCATTCCCGAAATGGTTGGGATCGAAGGTGGGCCGGCTGGCCATGCCCAGGATCTCCCCGGTGTTGGGGTCCATGAGGATGGCGGCGGCACTGGCTGCATGGGTCTTTTTGATGGCCTCATCCAGGCTCTTTTCCAGGATGAACTGCATCCGGGCATCGATGGTCAGCTGGACCGTGTTCATCCGCCGGACCTGGACCTGGTTCAGGGCGCTGCGGCCCACCAGTTTCCCCTTGGCATCGAAGAAGCTCCGTTTTTTCTGTTTCCGGCCCTTCAGTTCTTCATCCATGGAGGCTTCCATGCCTTCCAGGCCCTGGTCGTCGGTGCCTACAAAGCCCAGCACCTGAGCGGCCAGGTCGTTTTTCGTATAGAACCGTTTGCTTTCTTCCTTGAAGTGGAAGCCGCTGAGTTTCTGATCCTTCAGGATGGCTTCCACCTGGTCCGCCTCATGGGGATCCAGGGTCCGCTTCACCCAGATGAACCGCCGGTCCGGCTCGCAGAATTCCTTATACAGCTGGTCCGCTTTCAGATCCAGCACCGGAGCCAGGGCATCAGCGGCCACCCGTTTGGGATCCCGGCTGGGCATTTTCCCGGCCGGCCACCGTTCCGGATTGTCCACCAGTTCCTGGGGATCCACATAGAGAGACTTGCTCACCACGCTGACCGCCAGTTCCTCCCCGTTCCGGTCCACGATGCTGCCCCGGGGAGCGATTTCCGTATGTTCCCCGGTGATCTGGTCGTTGGCCTCCTGGGCCAGGGTGCTGCCCTGGATCACCTGGAGCCAGAACAGCCGCAGGATGATTGCCAGCACCGCTACCCCCAGGACTTTCCCCAGGATCACCGCCCGGAGCTTCCCTTCGTGAAGGACAGCCTGATGGGTGGGATCCAGCTTCAGCACCGGTTCCCTGGGAGCCTGCGGTGTGTTTTTCTTTTTTGGGCTGAAAAAGGACGGCCGCTTCACCGGGACCACCTCCCTGTTTCCTTCCGGACCGGCCGGGAGACCGGCTTACCGGCAGCAGGCGCCGGCTGCCTTTTTCCTTCCGTTTCCATCCGGTACACTGACAGCACCAGGCCGATTCCCACCAGGGTGATGATCAGGGAAGTGCCCCCGTAACTGATGAAGGACAGGGGCACCCCGATGACCGGCAGGATGCCGCAGACCATGGCCATGTTGGCAATGGCCTGGCCCACCACCAGGAAGTTCACTCCGCTGACCAGCAGGAATCCCCGCCGGTCCTGGGTGTTCTGGCCGATCCGGTAAAGAGACAGGCCCATGAGCAGGAACACCAGGATCAGGAACAAGGCTCCCACAAAGCCCCATTCCTGACAGAAAACGGCAAAGGCAAAGTCCGTATGGGCTTCCGGCAGGTAAAAGAACTTGCTGGTCCCCATACCGGCGGATTCTCCGAAGAACAGGCCCCCGCTGCCAATGGCCATTTTGGCCTGGACTGCCTGGTACCCGTTTCCCTGAGGATCCAGTTCCGGAGTCAGCCAGATCCGCACCCGGTTCATCCGGTAGGGAGCCTGGATCACCGCCGCCACAGCCCCGCCCAGAAGGCCTCCCAGCAGGATGCTGAAATCCTTCCAGGGCAGACCGGCCAGGAGATACAGCACGATCATCAATGTCAGGATGATGGCCGCCGTCCCCATATCCGGCTGGATCAGCACCAGGAAGGACATGAAGGCCGCCTCCAGGAAGGCCTTGCAGGTTTCCTTTTTGTGGAGGCGGGGCGGTATGCCCTGTTCCATCAGCCGGCCCAGGCAGTCGGCCCCCAGGAGGATCACCGCCAGTTTCACGAATTCCGACGGCTGGAAAGAAAAAGGCCCGATGATCAGCCAGCGCTGGGCACCTTTGATGCCCTTGCCGAAAATATCCACGGCGATGAGAAGGGCCGTGCAGCCGGCGCAGAAAATCTGATTATACCGGAAGACCTTGTGGTAGTCCCATTTCCGTCCGATCCAGTGCATCAGCACAAGCCCTACGGCCCCGTAGATGAAATACCGGATCAGATAGTGGTAGCCGTTGCCGAACATGTCCCCGGCCGCCACGAAACTGGCGCTGAATATATTCACACCCCCCAGGAGCATCAGGAAATAGGTGAGATGCACCAGGGCATCCCGGGGATTGCTCCAAATCAAAAACCGCTTTCCCATGGTCCGCCTCAGATCCCTTAAAAGGCCACTTCGCAGAAGTTGATGTTCTTGCCCCGGGCGCTGAACTTCTGCTCATATTCCGTCTGGGCTTCGTTGAGGATATCCGTATGATGGAGGTCCGTGGTAAGTGCCACGATTTCCAGTCCGAATTCTTTGAACTCCTCTACAGAAAAGGCAAATAAATCATCATTGTCGGTCTTGAACCGGAGATGACCCCCCGGCTTCAGGATTTCCCTGTACTGGGCCAGGAAGGTCCGGTAGGTGAGCCGCCGTTTGGCGTGCCGGGCTTTGGGCCAGGGATCGCTGAAATTCAGGTAAATCTGGTCCACTTCCCCGGGAGCGAACCAGTCCAGGAGATGGGCAGCGTCTGCATGGACGATCCGGGCGTTGGGGATTTCCCCCTCCCGGAGCTTCTTCACCGCATAATAGCACACTTCCCGCTGGGTCTCGATGCCCAGGTAGCCGATTTCCGGATGGAGTCCGCTCATGGCCGTGAGGAACTGGCCTTTGCCGCAGCCGATTTCCAGCTGCACCGGCCGTCCCCCCAGCACCGCCTGGGACCAGTTCCCCTTGTATTGTTCCAGCTGGTCTTCCAGCAGTTCCTTTCCCCGGAAATCTTCCAGAGCCTGAGGGATCCAGGGTTTCTTACGTAAACGCATCTGTTTTTCTCCTTATTGTCTGAACAAGAGGGTGGTGCTGCACATACTGTGCAACACCACCTTTTTTATTTCTCTTTCTTTCCCCGATTCTTCTTCTCTTCCGGTCCCAGGTTGAATTTCTTCAGGTACCGGTACAGGGTCACCCGGCTTACGTCCAGCATCAGGGCCAGTTTGCTGATATTGCCCCCGGCGGCTTTCCAGGCGGCCACAAAGGCATCCTTGTCGTGCTTCCAGGATTTTTCAATCCGGTGTTCTCCCGGCAGTTTGATGTGGGAGGCTTCGATGACGCTTCCGGAGGTGTGGAAGAAGGCTTGTTCGATGACCCCCTGGAGCTGTTTGATGTTCCCGGGCCACTGGCAGCTGTTCAGCAGTTGGAGGGCTTCCTTGGACAGGGTCTTGCCAGGCATGTTGTGCCGGGCGGCCATTTCCGTCAGGATGTGGTTGGCGATCACTTCCACGTCTTCCACCCGCTCCCGCAGAGGCGGTACCCGGATCACCGTCCCGATCACCTGCTCATACAGGTTCCGGGAAAACAGTCCCTTGTCGGTCAGCCGTTTCAGGTTGGAATCGCAGGCGGCGATCACCCGCACATTGTATTTCCGGCGGGTGCCGGTTTCCCAGTTCAGGACCCCGTTCTTCAGGGCGTCCGCCAGGGCATCTTCCAGTTTGGTGGGGAATTTTTCAATTTCGTCCAGGAACAGGGTGCCTCCGTTGGCCAGTTCCAGGGCCCCGGCGGTTACATGGCCGGCTCCGTCGTCGCTGCCGAAGAATTCCGCTTCCAGTTCCGCTTCGGACCCGTCATGGCCCCGTACGGTAATGAGCGGTGCCGCCGCTCTGGGGCTGGCCTGATGGATCCCGTGGGCCAGGCGCTGTTTGCCGGTACCCGGTTCCCCCTGGAGCAGCAGGTTGTTGTCCCCCCGGGCCACCCGGGCGGCCTTGTGCTGGAGGGCCAGGAACTCGCTGGAATTCCCCACCATGCTGTACAGACTGTACCGGGAGCTGTACCCGGTGGCATGGGCGATGGTGGTCTTCAGGTCTTCAATGGCCATGGTGATGATCACCACACTGTCCACCTTCCCCCCGGTCTTCACCGGCAGTACGCTGGTCACATCTTCATAGGTCCGGTCCTGGGTGATCCAGGTGATTTCCTTCCGGATGGTGCTCTTCCCGGACAGCCCTTTCTGGATGGGGATGTGCTCATAGTTCAGGAACACTTCATCCAGCCGGTCCTTCCCTTCCATCCGCTTCCGGCCATTGCTGTTGGCATACCGCAGGGTTCCGTCCGGGTTCACCCAGTAGACGGAGGCGGGGATCTCTTCGGAGATCAGGCCGCAGACCTTCCAGTAGGCCAGCATGGTCAGGAAGTTCTCCACGGAATATTTCATGGTCATGAGCAGGCTCAGCAGGATGTCATAGGGCAGATCGTTCTGGTCCAGGGAGAACAGGGACAGGATGTACCGGCCCTGGCCGGCCACATCGATGGGAGCCGAGCAGGCATCCCCGGAATGGCTTTCCCGGATCCACATTTCCGGGCCGAACATCAGGAAGGGCACATTGTGGCTCCGGGCCACACAGATGCTGGAAGTACCCACATCCTCCTCCAGGACCCGCATGCCCTGGATATCCTCGATGCTCCGCTGGAAAAAGGGCAGGGCATAGTTCTTCAGTACATACCCGTCCTCATCCACCAGCAGCATGCTCAGGTTGTGAGAATTGAAATACTGTTTGTTCTGTTCAAAGAGCCCGTCCACATACTTCACCACATCCTCATGGACTTCCAGGGCCTTTTCCAGCTCCTGGGGCGACAGGCGCACCCCGTTGGACGGCATGGTCTCATGGTTCAGTTTCCGTGCTTCGCACCGGCGCCAGGACTCCGCTACCCACGGATGGACGTTGGGGTCTATAATGCCCTCCTCCACGAATTTGTTGTAGTAGCTGGTCAGTTTTTCCTTATTGCGTCGTTCCCTAATCATCGATTTACCCCCTGATTCGCTTTAGCGATATGATTTGTGCACCGGGACCAGGACCCGTTTTGCACCGTAATATCTGGATTTCCAGTAATCGTCGGACAGACTGCACAGCCGTACCCCCCGGGAGGAGGTGGCATTCCAGAACAACCCGTTCCCGGCATAGATCCCCACATGGGATGCCCCGGGCTCGTAGGTGGAGAAGAACACCAGGTCCCCGGGCTTCAGCTGCCGCTGGGTCACAAAGAGGCCCTTCTCGAACTGCAGGTCCGCCGTCCGGGGCAGCTGGGCCTTGTGCTGCCGGAACACGTACTGGACATAGCCGGAGCAGTCAAAAGCCCGTGGAGTGGTCCCTCCGAAGCTGTAGGGAACCCCCTTGTACCGGGAGGCGGTCCGGACCACATCCTCTCCCTTCACCCCGTGGATCCCCTCTTTTTCAAAGGCGGCCTCCTGAATCCGAAAATAGGTGGTGTCGTCCACTTTCCCGGTGGCCGGCAGTTTGTGTTCCTTCTGGAAGTTCCGGACCTGGGTTTCCAGTTCCCGGGTGTATTTCCCCGTCTGGGGGGTCTTCATGCCGATGGCGTTCAGTTTGATCTGCACCGTTTTGACTTTCCAGCCTTTGTCCCCCACCTTCAGAGGAGCCGCCCGA
Source organism: Acidaminococcus sp. CAG:542 (assembly GCF_000437815.1). Taxonomy (NCBI): domain Bacteria; kingdom Bacillati; phylum Bacillota; class Negativicutes; order Acidaminococcales; family Acidaminococcaceae; genus Acidaminococcus; species Acidaminococcus sp. CAG:542. The sequence continues at coordinate 48,886 of NZ_FR902088.1, read as the reverse complement.
TGGGCAGCCGCACCTGCCGAAAGGGGCAGAGCCAGTACAGCCAGGACCAGCGCTGTAACGAGCTTATGCAGTTTCATAGTGGTGCCTCTTTTCTTGTAACCGGAAAAATCCCTTCAGAATATCAGAAATGATACACTCTCAATACTCCATATTAGTATAAACTTCCCAATCCGTCAATTTTGAAAGTTTCTCCATGGAAACTTCCAGCTCCCGGAGCAGCCGGTCCCGGTCCTGGGGCAGGGTTCCGGCCAGGGGCACGTAGTTGGAAATGTGGTTGCTCCGGAACAGGGTGTGGTTCCCGGGCCGGATCTCCACATGTTCCAGCATGGTATGGACTTCCCGGGCCAGTCCCGCCGGAGACAGCAGTTCGAATTCCCCGGCTTCGAACTGCCGGAGCATCTCCGTTCCCTTGTACAGCCGCAGGGTCAGCACGCTGAGCATGTTGGGCTGGATGGCAGTGACGGCTTTGCCGGTTTCCACAGCATGGCGTTCGCTGCCGTCTTTGCCTCCCAGACCGGCGATTACCATCATGGACAGCTTCATGCCGCAGCGGACCACTTTCTGGCCGGCAGCAACGGCTTCTTCCCCGGTAACCCCTTTTTTGATCCGGGCCAGCAGCTCCGTGTCCCCGGTTTCCAGGCCGAAATACAGCATCTTCAGGCCCGCTTCCTGGAGCCGGATCATGTCCTCATCGCTTTTCCGCAGGATGTCCCGGGGACCGGCGTAGGACGTGACCCGCTGGAGGTTGGGGAAGGTCCGGTAGAGCACTTCCAGGATCTTCAGCAGCTTTTCCGTAGGGAGCACCAGGGCATCCCCGTCCGCCAGGAAGATCCGCTTCACCTGGTTCCGGGCATACTGGGCCGCCAGGGCGATCTGCCGGGAGATCTCCTCGTCCGGGCATACAGTGAACTGCACGTCCTTGTACATGGCACAGAAGGTGCAGGTGTTGTGGGCGCAGCCCCGGGTCACCCGCAGGATGAAGCTGTTGGCTTCGCTGGGGGGACGGAACACCGGCGTATCATAATCATCGAAATAAAGTCCAAACATGGGTATTTCCTCCAGAGTTTTAAAAAATCGCTTCCTAAAATATATATGGCTATATAGACAGTGTTTTCACAAGATTTTTTCAATTCTTTCAGCTGTACAAAAATCCACCTGCCACGCTCATTATTATAAACTATTTTACAATTTTCTGCATGAGTTTTTGTAAACTTTTTGAGAAGAAAAATTTTGCGTAATTTTTTTCATCTTCTCTTGACAGGCCTCTTTCACCCCTTGTTTTTTGCGATTTAACAATATATAATTTTTACTTGAAGTTGACACATGAAAGGTTAGAGGTGAACTGAATGTCTGCACAAGAAGCAAGTTTCATGGGCGGTGTAGAAGTACCCCCCAGCAAGTCCTTGACCGACAAAGTGGCCATCGAAAGATGCCCGGCTCCGGACGTGGTGTACATTCCGCTTTCCCAGCACATTGGTGCTCCGGCCAAGCCGGTGGTAAAACCAGGGGATAAGGTCACGATCGGACAGGTGATTGGTGAAGCAGGCGGTTTCGTCAGCACCAACATCCATGCCAGCGTCAGCGGCATGGTCATGAAACTGGAGAATCGGTATATGCCCAACGGCATGATTTCCCAGTGCGTGGTCATCAAAAATGATGGCCAGGACACCCTGTGCGAGGATATCAAACCCCGCAGCGAGGAAGAAATCACCCCGGATCTGATCCGTCAGGTCCTGCGGGAAAAAGGGATCGCCGGCATGGGCGGCGCCACCTTCCCTACGGCAGTGAAGTATGCTCCTCCCAAGGAAGGCCACTGCCCCATCGACACGATCCTGCTGAACGGGATCGAATGCGAACCCTTCGTCACGGCTGACCACCGTACCCTGCTGGAATACGCCGACGAAATCATCCAGGGCCTGAAGTACTTCATGCTGGCCTCCGGCGCTGCCAAAGGCGTCATCGGCATCGAAGACAACAAGCCTGACGCCATCGAACTGATGCAGAAGAAAGTGGCCGGGGAAGCCAACATCGAAGTCTGCGTCTGCAAGGAAAAGTACCCTCAGGGTTCTGAAAAACACCTGATCTATGCCGCTACCGGCCGTACGGTCCCTGACCGGGGTCTGCCTGCGGATGTAGGGGTGATCGTGGACAACGTGGGCACTGCGGTGGCAGCCTGCCGGGCCGTCAAGAACAACATCCCCCTGTACGAAAGAGTCGTAACCATCAGCGGTGACGGCGTAAAGAAACCGGGGAACTATATCGTCCGTCTGGGGACCCTCTACAGCGACGCTGTGGAAAAAGCCGCCGGCGGTCTGGAAGGGGCTCCCGGAAAGATCATTTCCGGCGGGATGATGATGGGCTTTGCCGTCAACTCCCTGGACTACCCCATCACCAAGGGTTCCAGCGGTCTCCTGATCTTCAATTCCAACTCTCCTTTTGCCCAATATCATGAACCGGATCCCTGCGTGCACTGCGCCCGCTGCGTGGATGCCTGCCCCATGAAGCTGGAACCCACGGAAATCGTCCAGGCTGTGAAGAAACAGAACTGGGATGATGCGGAACGGTTCTTCTGCCATGCCTGCATCGAATGCGGATCCTGTGCTTTCGTATGCCCTGCCCACATTCCTCTGGTGCAGTACATCCGGATGGGCAAGCAATTTATCAGAGGGAAAGGTGACGGCGGTCACAACCCCTTCTATAAATTCGACAAATAATTTCGCGAAAGGACTGGATATTGATTATGGAACCTATTAAAGAACCGAAACCGCTGGTTCTCGTTTCCTCGTCTCCCCACATGCACTGTGGGCTCACCATCAGCAAGTCCATGCGGGAAGTCATCCTGGCACTGGTACCGGCTGTCCTGGCTTCTGTCTATTATTTCCGCGTGGATGCGGTCCGGGTGATCGTATGCTGCGTGCTTTCTGCCATTATTTTTGAAAAACTGGCCAACAAGGTTATGGGCGTGAAGAAGGACACCATCAAAGACGGCTCTGCTGCTCTGACCGGTCTCCTGCTGGCCCTGTGCCTGCCTGCTTCCCTGCCCAGCTACATGGCTGTCCTGGGGGGCATGTTCGCTGTTGTGATCGGCAAAGCCATTTTCGGCGGCTTGGGCAAGAACATCTTCAACCCGGCCCATATCGGCCGTGCCATCCTGCTGGCTTCTTTCCCCCAGCAGATGACCACCTGGGTCATCCCCGCCACCAAAGCGGCTGCCGTAACAGCTGCCAACGCCGGGGCTGACGCCACCACTGCCGCCACTCCGCTGGCCGTAATGCGGATGACGGAAAAAGTATGGCAGGCCGGCGGTGCCGCCGCCTCCCAGCTGCCTTCCCTGTCCGACCTGTTCATCGGCAACGTGGGCGGCTCCCTGGGTGAAACCTGCGTCCCTGCACTGGTCCTGGGCGGCCTGTACCTGATCTGGAAAAAGCTCATCGACTGGCGGATCCCTGCCTTCTATCTGGGCACGGTGGTTGTGATCACCGGGATCTATGGGGCTGTGATGGGTTATCCCTCCACTTTCCCTCTGTACCATCTGTTCGCCGGCGGCCTGATGATCGGTGCTTTCTTCATGGCCACTGACTGGGTCACCTCCCCCATCACCAAAAAAGGCAAGATCATCTATGCCATCGGTCTGGGCGTCCTGACTTCCCTGATCCGTCTGCGGGGCAGCTACACGGAAGGCGTGTGCTATTCCATCCTGATGATGAACATGGTCACTCCCATGATTGACCGGTTCGTTCGGAACGTATCCTTCGGAGGAGGTCAGAAAAAATGAGCAACCTCTTTGTGAAATATACCGGCATCCTGGCAATCATCTGCGGCGTCAGCGTAGGTCTTGTGGCCGCCGCCCATGAAGGGACCAAGGATACCATTGCCAAGAAACATGAAGCCGATACCCGGGCCGCCTACAAGGTGGTGCTGCCCGATCTGGGCAATCTGAAAAAGCTGCCGGCTCCCGGCGGACTGATCACTGATGTACAGCAGTCCTCCAAGAACGGCAAGCCCAACGGCTACATCTACACCGTGACCCCCAGCGGGTACGGCGGAAAAGTGACCCTGATGGTGGGCATCTCCAAAGATGGGGACAAAATCACCGGGATCAAAGTCATGAACCACAGTGAAACCCCTGGCCTGGGCGCCAAGAGCACGGAACCTGCCTGGCAGGCCCAGTTCAAGGGCAAACCCCTGAAGGATGCACTGGCGGTCACCAAACAGGAACCTGGCAAGCCCAATGAAATCAAGGCCATCACTGCGGCAACCATCACTTCCAGAGCTGTGGTCACCGGCGTCAATGCCGCCCGGGAAGACTACATGAAGAATCATGCCAATGGAAAGGACTGATCGAGATGCTGCATGAATTGACCAAAGGTATCATCAAGGAAAACCCACTGTTCGTCCAGCTGCTGGGTGTATGTCCGTCGCTGGCCACCAGTACTTCCATGACCAACGCCATCGGTATGGGCTGTGCCTTTACCTTCGTGCTGGTTTTCACCAACATGATCATCGCTGCCATCCGGAAACTGATTCCGGACCAGATCCATATTCCCTGCTACATCGTGGTTATCGCTTCCGTGGTAACTGTGCTGGAAATGCTGATGAACGCTTTCGTACCGGCGCTGTACGCAGCCCTGGGCGTATTCGTTCCTCTGATCGTGGTTAACTGTATCGTTCTGGGCCGTGCAGAAGCCTTCGCCTGCGACCACGGCGTGATCGAATCCGCCCTGGACGCCATCGGCATGGGCATCGGCTTCACCTTCGCTCTGAGCTGCATCGCCTTCTTCCGGGAACTGATCGGTTCCGGCAAACTGCTGGACCACGCCGTTCTCCCTGCTGCTTATCAGCCGGTACTGATTTTCATCCTGCCGGCCGGAGCCTTCCTGACCATGGGCTTTGTATTCGCCACAGTCAACTACTTCAAAGAAAGAGGTGCTCACAATGCATAGTACTTTCGGCATTCTCTTCAGCTCCATTTTCGTTTCCAACATCATTTTGTCCCGGTTCCTGGGAATGTGCTCCTTCCTGGGGGTTTCCAAGAACTTCAAGAACTCCGTGGGCATGAGCGCCGCCGTATCCTTCGTTATGCTGCTGTCCACCATGCTGTCCTACGCCTGCTATCATCTGCTCCTGGTGCCCTACCACCTGGAATACCTGAAGACCCTGGTCTTCATCCTGGCCATCGCCACCCTGGTACAGCTGGTTGAAATGTTTATGAAAAAGGCCATGCCCTCCCTGCACAAGGCCATGGGTATCTACCTGCCTCTGATCACCACCAACTGCGCCATCCTGGGGATTGCGCTGATCAACGTGGAAAGCAACTACAGCTTCCTGGATTCCTGTGTGAACTCCATCGGTACGTCCATCGGTTACACCATGGCCATCCTGCTGTTCTCCTGCATCCGTGAACGTCTGGACGAAAAGGCTCTGCCCAAATGCCTCCAGAACCTTCCCATTGCCTTGATCACCGCCAGCTGCATGTCCATTTCCATGATGGGGATGAGCGGCATCCATTGAGTTAGGAGCTGAAAATTATGATTACAACTGCTGTGATTCTGGTCGCAGTGCTGGGCGGCGTATTCGGCCTGGTACTGGCTACGGCCAGCAAGAAATTTGCCGTTGAAGAAGATCCCCGGATCGGGGAGATCACCAACCTGCTGCCCGGCGCCAACTGCGGCGGGTGCGGGTTTGCCGGCTGCGGGGCCATGGCTGACGCCATTGTTTCCGGTCAGGAAAAAGACGCCACCAAATGCGTGGTCTGCAGCGCGGAAAACAAAAAAGCCATTGCCGCCATCATGGGGGTGGAATCCAACGATGACGAAAACGCCGTCCGCAGCATCCCCCGTCTCCACTGCAACGGCTGCACCGCCAACCGGACCCCTGTGGCCAACCGGGAAGGCATCAAGAACTGCTATGTGAAGGCTGCCAACGCCGGCGGCCCCGGCCAGTGCAACTTCGGCTGCTTCGGGGACGGTGCCTGTGTGGACGCCTGCAACTTCGGCGCCCTGAAAATCGGGAAAAACGGCCTGCCTGAATTCGACTACAACAAATGCGTCAGCTGCGGTGCCTGCTCCAAGGCCTGCCCTCAGCTGCTGATCGAAATGATCCCGGCCAACGAAAAAGTCCTGGTACAGTGCAACAACCGGGAAAAAGGCAAAGCCGCCATGACCGACTGCAAGGTGTCCTGCATCAGCTGCGGCATGTGCGTACGGAACTGCCCACAGAAATGCATTACCCTGGAAGATACGCCCAACGGCAGCATCCCGGTCATTGACTACACCAAGTGCGATGGCTGCGGCATCTGCGTACAGAAATGTCCGCGGAAGTGCCTGGTTGACATCGTACCGGTAGAAGGCGATCCGGAGGCCCCCAAGAAGGCCGAACCCACCGGCTGTGCCTGCTGCGCCATGGCCGCTCAGTGCCCTTCCGCCCAGGCCCAAAAGCAGGAATAATGCAGGGAGCCTTCATGAAAAAACTGTTAGCATCGCTTCTGGTTTTCAGCAGCCTGACTTGTGCAGGCTGCTTTTTTCAAACCGAAAAACAGGAAGACACCCGGTTCATGATGGACACCATCGTCACCATCACCACCACCGGGAACAACACCGACGGTCTGAAGGCAGCCACCAATGACGCCTTCCATCTGTTCCAGACCATTGCCAACCAGACGGACCCCTATACGCAACAGGGGCCGGAAGACCTGTACGCCGTGAACCAGAGTGCCGGCCAGGGCCCCCACAAGGCCTCCCCCTATCTCATGGACATCCTGAGCCAGGTCCGGCCCATGGGGAACCGGGATCTGGATCTGACCCTGGGTCCGGTGATCCAGGTGTGGAATGCCCACAAGGAAACCAAGACCGTCCCCAGTGAGGGAGAAATCGCCCAGGCTCTGGCCAAAACCGGCCCTGAGAAGTATACTGTAGACACAGCCGCCAATACGGTGACCCTGGCTCCCGGCACCCAGCTGGATCTGGGAGCGGTGGCCAAAGGCTACGCAGTGGAACAGGCCGCGGACCTGTTGAGCCGGGACAAAAGGGTGAAGACCGCTCTCATCAACGCCGGCGGCAACATCAAGGTGCTGGGCACCAAGGAAGACGGCAGCCCCTGGAAGATCGGGGTCCAGGATTCCCGGAATCCCCAAAAGATCATCGGGACCCTGGCGGTGAAGGATGGTACAGCCATTGCCACCAGCGGGGACTACCAGCGGTATTATGAGGTGGACGGAAAACGGTACCACCATATTCTGGATCCCCGAACCGGCTGGCCTGCCTGGCATGCCCGGTCCGTTACCGTGGTCACCCGGTCGGCCTTCTGGGCGGACTACTATTCCACCCTGCTGTTCGTACTGCCGGAAGACCAGGCCATGGCCCTGGTGGAGAACAATCCCAATCTGGAAATGCTCTATGTGGACCTGGACGGGAACACCTACCTGTCTTCCGGTCTGAAAGACATCTATACCCCGGAAAAGTGAGGAGACCCTATGCGCAAGAATGATTTTTGGCTGATCCTGGTGCTGGCGGTGCTGGCCCTGGGAAGCTGGTTCCTGTTCCATTCCCGGACCGCCGACCGGGACAAGGTCCTGGTGGTCCGGAAGGACCAGCAGGTGATCCAGCGGATCGAACTGAAAAAAGTCACCTCGGAAACCAAACTGATCATTCCGGTGGACCATGGGGAACTGGTGGTGGCCTACGACCGGGAAGGGGGCCAGGTGGTGTCCTCTCCCTGCCCGGACCAGGTCTGCGTCCGCCAGGGCAAGATCACCCGGTCCGGCCAGACCATCGCCTGCGTACCGGAAAAAGTCCTGCTGACCCTGACCACTGCTGCAAAGGAAAATGATCATGATGCCATCCTCCGATAAACTGTCCATCCACGAAATCACCCAGCTGGGAGTACTGCTGGCCGCGGCCATCGCCCTCCGTCTGGCGGAAACCAGCCTGGCCTGGCTGCTGCCCCTCCCCGGGGCCCATCTGGGCCTGGCCAATACGGTGACCATCATCGTGCTGTACCTGTACGGACCGGGGAAGACCGCCCTGTTCCTGACCTGCCGGATCCTCCTTACCGGTCTTTTGTTCACCGGCCTTCTGACCCCCGGGTTCCTGATCGGCCTGGGAGGTGCCGCCCTGAGCTTTGGAGGCATGGCCCTGGCCCGGAAGCACCAGTGGTTCTCCACAGTGGGAGTGGGACTCCTGGGAGCCTTCCTCCACAACTGCGGCCAGATTCTGGTGGCCGTGGCCATTATGCGGACCCCGGCCCTGTTCTCCTACCTGCCGGTGCTGATCGCCATCGGCATCCCCACCGGCCTGTTCACCGGCTTTTTGGCCGGGTTCTTCCTGGAGAGGATGAAGGAGAAGGGGTCTGCTGCCTGAGCAGCAGGCCGTTGACCATTGACCACTGACAACCATACAACAAGGAGCATTCAAATCCATGGAACCTGCCACTACCTTTGAGGAACTGAAAAAACAGCTGGAGGACTGTGCCTCCTGCCCCCTCCGCCGGGACTGCCAGGCCCCGGTGGGCTGGTTCGGCAGCCTGGAAAGCCCTCTCATGATCGTGGGCGAAGGCCCGGGCGGAGTGGAGGATGACTACGGCTGTCCTCTCATCGGCCCCAGCGGCCAGCTGCTGGACAAGGCCCTCTGGTCCGTCCGGATCACCCGGGACCGGGTCTACACCACCAACGTGATCAAATGCCGGCCCAAAGGGAACCGGACCCCCACCGTGGAAGAAGGAGCCTTCTGCGCCCGGATCTGGCTGGAACAGGAGATCCGGCTCCTTCGGCCCAAAGTGATCCTGGCCCTGGGCAGTGTGGCTCTCCGGTACTTCAAGGGACCGGAAGCCCGGATCACCCGGGAACGGGGCCAGTGGTTCACCACAGGGGAAGGGCTCCCCTGCCTGGCCACCTTCCATCCCTCCTACCTGCTCCGGCTCACCGGCCAGGCCCAGATCGCCGCCAAATGGGACGTGTTCCACGACCTGGAAGCGGTGAAGGCCAAGGTGGAGGAACAGTGTCCCGGCTACGGCTGGAAT
>NZ_FR902088.1:35548-39773 GCF_000437815.1 Acidaminococcus sp. CAG:542 | reverse complement strand
AATGCGGCAGCCTTTTCTGTGCTAAAATAAAGGAAAGAGAGGTGTTTCCTATGACAATCCTTGCTTCTTTTGCGGTCCCCCATCCCCCCATCATCCTGCCGGAAGTGGGCCGGGGGGAGGAGAGAAAAATCGCCGCCACCACCGCTGCCTATGAGGCAGTCATGAAACAGGCGGCGGAGCTCCATTCGGATACCCTGATCATCACCAGTCCCCATGCGGAAATGTACCTGGACTACTTCCACATGGCCCCGGGCCGGAAGGCCCAGGGGAACTTCGCCCAGTTCCGGGCCCCCCAGGTGGAGATTTCCGCAGCCTATGACCAGGAGCTGGCATCCCTGATTGCCGACGAAGCGGAAAAAGCCGGGATCCCGGCGGGTTTTGAAGGGGAACGGAATCCGGACCTGGACCACGGCACTATGATTCCCCTGTATTTCTACCGGAAATACGGCTCCCTGGACCAGGTGAAAGTGGTCCGGATCGGCCTGTCCGGCTTCGGCCCTGATGTCCATTACCTTTTCGGCCGGTGCATCCGGGACGCGGCGGACAAGCTGGGCCGCCGGGCGGTGTTCATCGCCAGCGGGGACCTGTCCCACAAACTGAAGGAGGACGGTCCCTACGGCTATGTGCCGGAAGGTCCCGTCTTCGACCGGCAGTGCACGGAAGCCCTGGGCCAGGGGGACTTTTTCCGGCTCCTGACCCTGGACCACTCCCTGTGCACCCGGGCGGCGGAATGCGGCCTCCGCTCCTTCTGGATCATGGCTGGTGCCTGGGACGGCCGGGACGTGGCCTCCCGTCTCCTGTCCTATGAAGGACCCTTCGGGGTGGGCTACGGAGTGGCTTCCTTCCTGCCCCAGGGACCGGATCCAGCCCGGCAGTTCCTTCCTCCGCTGCTCCAGGCGGAGAAGCAGCAGCGGGAGGACCGGATCGCCCGGGAAGATCCCTATGTGAAGCTGGCCCGGCTGTCCGTGGAAACCTGGGTGAAACACCGGGAAATGGCCTCCCTGCCGGCCCATCTCCCCCCGGAGATGCTCCAGACCCGGGCAGGTGCCTTTGTCTCCCTCCATCTCCATGACCAGCTCCGGGGCTGCATCGGTACCTTTCTGCCCACCCAGGCCAATGTGGCGGAAGAAATCCTCCGGAACGGGATCTCCGCCGCCTCCCGGGATCCCCGGTTCCCGCCGGTACGGCCGGAAGAACTGCCCTTCCTGGAATACAATGTGGATGTGCTCAGCACCCCGGAACCGGTTTCCGGACCTGAAGGGCTGGATCCCCGGAAGTACGGCGTCATTGTAAAAAGTGCCCGGGACGAACGGAGAGGCCTTCTGCTGCCGGATCTGGACGGAGTGGATACAACGGAGGAACAGATTGCCATCGCCCGTCAGAAAGGAAATATAGCGGCCACAGAGCCTGTCCAGCTGTACCGGTTCCAGGTGGTGAGACACAGATGACGGAAACAGACGCCCTGCTCACCTGCCCTCTCTGTCCCCATCACTGCCGGCTGGCCCCGGGGCAGACCGGCTTCTGCCGGGCCCGCTCCAACCGGGACGGACGCATCCTGCCGGACAATTACGGCTTCCTCACTTCCCTGGCCCTGGACCCCATCGAGAAAAAGCCCCTCCGCCGGTTCCATCCCGGCAGCCAGATCCTGTCCCTGGGCAGCTGGGGCTGCAGTCTCCGGTGTCCCTTCTGTCAGAACGCCTCCATTGCCCAGGCCGGACCGGAAACCGCCCGGCTCCGTCTGGATCCGGAGCAGCTGCTGGCCCTGGCCCTGGAATACCGGGAAAAAGCCGGCAGCATCGGAGTGGCCTTTACCTACAACGAGCCCCTGGTGGGCTATGAATATGTCCGGGACTGTGCCCGTCTGCTGAAAGAGCACGGCCTTGCCACGGTCCTGGTGACCAACGGATTTCTGTGCCGGGAGCCCTGGGAAGCCCTGCTTCCCCTGGTGGACGCCGCCAACATCGACCTGAAAGGGTTCACCCCGGAGTTCTACCAGTGGCTCCAGGGGGATCTGGAAACAGTGAAGACCAATATCCGGCTGGCAGTGGAAGCCGGCTGCCATGTGGAAGTGACCACCCTGGTGATCCCGGGGAAAAATGACGGAGAGGAAGACATGGAAAAGGAGGCCCGATGGCTGGCCTCCCTGTCCCCGGATCTCCCCCTCCACATTTCCCGGTACTTCCCCCGCTGGCACCTGGACCTGCCCCCCACCCCGGTGGAAACGGTGTACCATCTGGCCGCTCTGGCCAGGAAATGGCTGAAGTACGTGTATGAGGGGAATTGCTGAAAAAAGGAGGCTGTTGCCTGGGCAACAGCCCCTTTTAGTCGGAAGTCAGGAGTCGGGAGTCGGAAGCCTCAGGAAAGGATCCGCCTGGTTGGACGGATCCTTTCGATTATATAGAACCAGACTCGAAATCGACCTGGGATATCATTTCGTCCAAAGGTTTTGCACATTTAAAAATTTGCCTGCAAATTTATCATTCGGCTCCAGACTTCAGACTCCCGACTTGAGCCGCTATGCGGCTCTATAGCTAGGGAGCTGTTGCACAAAACGCGCAACAGCTCCTTCTTCTTTATCTCCCCCACCCTGCCTTCTGCTGGATGGGCGGACGTTTTTTATCCTGATTCTGCTGACGGTGTCTCCGTTCTTCCTCTTTTCTTCTCCGTATCTCCGCTTCCCGTCTCTTTCTGGCTTCCGCATCCCGTTTCTTCTGGATTTCCTTCTGACGTTTTTCGAAAGCCTTCTGGTTCCCGTTGTCCCGGCGTTCCATCCGGGGGCCCTGGTTGTCCCAGGGGGTGGCGGCTTCGGCTTTGGAGCTTGCCATAGCGCTGGCTCCCAGCACCAGGGTCACCCCCAGCAGGAAGACGCTGGTGATTTTTTTGAAACGGTTCTTCATGGTCTCATAAGGTTTGGCCATGGCATAGGTCACGATTTTCGTCATAATGGTTCCTCCTTCAGTCCAGCAGCTGCTGGATGGGATTCAGTTTATGGACCTGTCCGTGCAGGACCTGTCCGCTTTGGGCATCCACCAGGAACTGGTAGCCCATGCCGTCTTTTTCACACCGGGCCAGATACACCCCCGGGAAAGCATTGGCCGCCTTGGCCATTTCCGGACGGGGCATCCCCGGCTGCCGGGAAGTGGCTCCGGTCCGGCTGTCATTCCGGTTTTCCCTTTCTCCGTTCTGCCCGGGCTGGCCATCCGGACGCTGTCCCTGGACATCCCCCTGGCCGGGACGGCCGTTCTGGCTGCCAGGCTGACCGGGCTGGCCATTCTCTCCTGGCTGACCCTGGCGGTTTTCAGCCTGCCGTCCGGCTCCTTTCCGGTCTTCAGACTGGCGTTTGCCGTCTTTTTTCTCCTGTTTCTTTTCCTTCCTGCTGTCCTTCCGGTGTTCCTTCTTTTCTCCCGGTTTCCGGTCATCCAGAGTAATGCTCTGGAAAGTGATGGAGGAAGGATCCGTTCCCAGGGTGCTGGCAATGCTTTCCTTCACCGCATCAGTGGACACCAGGGTAATATTCTGCTGGGCCGCCATGTTCTGGAGCATCCGGGTCTTGGCCTGGGCTTCCTGGAGCCTGGCTTCCGCCTTGGCCTTGTGCATGGCGAACTTGCCTCCCCCGGCCACAATGGCCAGGGCCACAAGGCACCCGGCGCCTTTCTTCAGCCGCTGAGGGGTGATCTGTTTCCGGCCCCATTGTGCTGCTTCAACCAAACGTGCTTTGCATTGTTCCATTTTTTCCTTTTCCATAACAAACCCTCCTCAGATGGATGCTGTGTTTTCCTTTTGATGGTTACAGTATAGGGGAGGAAGATGAAAAAGGAATGAAAAGCCAGAAGGTGCTTCCCTTTCCCACCTGGCTTTCGGCGCCGGCTTTGCCTTTCATCAGTTTGGCGGCGGCGGCCACGAAGGAAAGCCCCAATCCCAGGCCTGTGTTCTGTTTCTTGTTCCGGGAAGGATCCGCCTGGTACAGCCGGTTCCAGATCTTATCCAGTTCCTCCCGGGGCAGGCCGTTCCCATCATCGGTAATGGAAAGCCGGACGCCTCCCTCGGCTTCTTCCAGTCTCACCTGGATCCGGGTCCGGGTGAACTTCAAGGCATTGTCCAGATAGTTGCTGAGGATCCGGTTCAGCAGCGGTTCATCCCCCAGCACCTGAAGATCCGGAGCGATCCGGGCCTCCCACTGGAATTTCCCCGCCTGGGGCAGCTTCTGATAATCCTCCAGGGTCTC
>NZ_FR902088.1:18502-35523 GCF_000437815.1 Acidaminococcus sp. CAG:542 | reverse complement strand
GGGTCTCCCGGACCAGCCGGCTCAGGTCCACCGGCACCAGTTCCAGATTCTTCCGGTTCCCCAGCCGGGACAGTTCCAGCAGCTGGTTGATCAGCTGGCTCATCCGCCGGGACTGCTGGAAAATATGCTGGAATTCCTCCCGGGCTTCTTCCAGATTGTCCGTATAATCCTTGCCGAATTCGCTTTCCGCCATGATCACCGCCGTGGGAGTCCGCAGTTCGTGGGACACATCGGAAGTGAACCGTTTCTCCCGTTCCAGGAGTTCTTCGATCTGTCCCAGCATCCAGTTGAAGGTCCGGCCCATCTGGTGGATCTCATCCCGGCTGTCGTCCAGGGGGATCCGCTGGGACAGGTCCCCGGTTTCCCCAATGGCCCGGGCCGCCTCGCTGATGGCCCTGACCGGAGCAAAACTCCGTTTGATGATCTTGTAGCCCCCCAGGGTCACCAGGATCAGGAACAGGGGCAGGGCAATCAGCGCCCCCAGCAGCATGGCCTGATGGTACCGGGCATACACCGTATCCGCCAGATAGCCCCGGATGAACCGGCCCGGCCCGTGGTATGTCCCTTTCCGGAATTCCTCCCGATCCGGCCGCAGGGGCAGATCCAGATAATGATAGGGCACCCCATTGATCACCACCGGCTGAGGTCCCCGGCCAAACACGGGCTCCTTCGGATGAGGCGCGTTTTCCGGTTCCGTCCCCTGAAGCAGATTTCCCCGATCGTCCCGTAAGGCCAGATACACATTGTCATCATAGGCCCGGAATTTCCCCCCTTTTTCCATATACCGGTCCCCGGCTTTTTCCACCGCTTTGGTCAGGCTCCGGGTGGCGGTCCGTTTTTCATAATCCGCCCCCATTTTCAGGATCACCCCGGTGAAAAGCAGCAGGATGATGGACAGGAACAGGGTGTACCACAAAGTGACCCGGAGGGAAACCGGGAGACTCTTCAGCTGCTTCCACCTTTTTTGCAGCCAGTGACAGACGGCTGTTTTATACTTTAAGGACATAGCCGGTGCCTCTTACGGTGTGGAGCAGTTTGGGTTCGAAATCTTTGTCGATTTTTTTCCGCAGGGTCTTGATGTACACATCCACCATATTGGAATACCCTTCATAGGAAAAATCCCAGGCGTGTTCCAGGATCTGTTCCCGGGACAGGACCGTCCCCTGGTTCCGCAGGAGATAATCCAGCACGGAGAACTCCTTGGGAGTCAGAGAAATCTCCTGGCCTCCCCGGGTCACCTGATGGGTCCGGGTATCCAGGGTGAGATCCGCCAGGATCAGCTGGGTCCGGGCTGTCTGCTGGGCATTGCTCCGCCGGAGCAGGCTCCGGATCCGGGCCAGCAGCTCATCGAATTCAAAAGGCTTCACCAGGTAGTCATCTCCCCCGGCATCCAGGCCGGTGACCTTGTCCTGGGTGCTGTCCAGGGCCGTCAGGAACAGGACGGGCACCCGGCTGCCCTTTTCCCGGATCTTCTTCACCAGGGTCAGCCCGTCCATTTCCGGCATCATGATATCCACGATCAAAAGATCGTATTCCGCGGCGTCCAGATACTCCAGGGCTTCCTTCCCGTTGAAGGCGCAGTCCACGGAGTAGGCTTCGATCTTCAGCCGTTTGGCGATGATTTTATTCAGCGTGGGTTCATCTTCCACCACAAGGATTTTCATGCAGCATCCCTCCCATACTTCTACATTGTACAGGATAGCAGAGGAAAATGAAAAGCCAGTGAAGGGTGGATCTGCAGAAGAACTCCTATTGATTATAGTT
Source organism: Acidaminococcus sp. CAG:542 (assembly GCF_000437815.1). Lineage (NCBI taxonomy): Bacteria > Bacillati > Bacillota > Negativicutes > Acidaminococcales > Acidaminococcaceae > Acidaminococcus > Acidaminococcus sp. CAG:542. The sequence goes on along the minus strand of NZ_FR902088.1, from coordinate 33,759 downwards.
AGTGTAACCTAAAATATTTTCACCAGGTTATAAGCCGCATTTTTCCTTGTTTTTTAACAGAAATAGAGTACAATATCTACAGGGGAGAAACAGTGGCAGAAAAATTTTTAAAAGTTTTTTCGAAAAAAGCTTGCATCCCTAGTGGATGTATGCTAGAATTGCTCCTGTAAGTAAAGACTAACCGCATTGTCTTTATTTTTTTCAAGGCTAATGGTTATGATTTCCTAACCATTAGCCACTCCCCTTGCTTATTGTCTTTGAGGACCTTCCTACCGATGGTCTTCAGCTCATTGTCATAAAGGAAACACCGGGTTGTGTGCCCCGGTGCCTCCACTCCCTCTCTGGGAGGGACCGCCACTCCTCAGGCCCTCCCCAACCGACCCTTTTTTATTGTCAACCTTCAAACAAAAACAGCGGCAGAGAAGCGCAGCTCTGCCGCTGTTTTTGTTGGGGCTGTTGCATGCGCAACAGCCCCTTAGTCGGAAGTCAGGAGTCTGAAGTCGGAAGCCTCAGGACAGGATCCGCCTGGCTGGACGGATCCTTTTGATTATGTAAAACCAGAATCGAATTCAATCTGAGCGACCATTTCGTCTAAAGGTTCTACATATTCAAAAATTTGCCTGCAAATTTAACATTCGGCTTCAGACTTCAGACTCCAGACTTGAGCCGCTATGCGGCTCTACAGCTAAGGGGGTGTTGCACGGAACGTGCGACACCCCCTTTTTTTTACATCTGGAACACACCCATGATCCCGGCAGCAAATACGGTGATGATGCTGAGGATCCACAGATAGGGAGCGGAGAATTTCAGCTGTTCCTTCAGGGATACCCCGGCCATGCCGATCAGCAGCCAGGTGGTGGCGTTGTGAGGAGTCACCATGATGCAGAAGTCTTTCCCGATCAGCATGCTCATGGCAATATCGTGAGCGGCCACCCCGAACTTCTCCGCCACCCCGATGCACAGAGGCATGAAGCCGAAGAAGAAGGAGTCGGTGCCCAGCATCATGCCGAAAGGCACGGACAGGCAGCCCATGACGGTGGCCAGTTTGGGCCCCAGGGCATCCGGCATAATGTAGATCAGGATATTGGCCATGCTCTTCATCATCCCGGTGCCGTTCAGGATCCCCAGGAAGATCCCGGTGGTCAAAAGGATCATGGGAGTCAAAAGAGCCGCGGAAGCATGGCGTTTCACCGCGTTGGCCTGCTCCTTGGCGGAACGGAAGTTGATGATCAGGGCAGCGGCCAGGCCGATCATGAAGGCGCCGTAGAGAGGAATCTTGGTGAAGCACATGAGCAGGATGACCACCAGGGTCACCAGCCAGTTGATCCACACCAGTTTGGGCCGTTTCAGGCTGGGATCAGCCGGCGCATCGTTCCCGGCCATGCTCAGGTCTTCACTGAGTTCCGCAGCCTTCCCGGTGGGGTTCAGGCCGGCGCCCCGTTTCTTTTCCAGGAGGCCCAGGTAAATGCAAAAGGCCAGCACAATGATCAGGCCCACACCCTGGAGAGGCAGCAGTTCATGCCACAGGATGCTGGCATCGGTTTTCAGGATAATGGCAGTACGGGCCACAGGGCCGCCCCAGGGGGTCAGGTTCATGATACTGATGGCGGCGGAAATGATGCAGCACAGCACCACAGGACGGATGTGGAGCTTTTTGTACAGGGGCAGCATGGCAGGGACGGTGATCAGGCAGGTCCCGGCAGTAGTGCCGTCCAGGTGGGCGATGGTGGCGATGATCCCGGTGGCGATGGTGACCAGGACAATGTTGTTCCCGGCTTTCTTGGCCAGGAAGTTCATGAGAGGATCGAACATGCCCACATCATTCATCAAAGCAAAGTAAACAATGGAAAACAGGAACAGGATGGCGGTGGACATGGTGGTGCCCACGCCTTTTTTGATGAAGGCGAATACTTCTGCAGGGGCAAAACCGCAGAGCAGGGCAATGATAATGGGGAATGCCACGAAAATGGGGATGGCATTCATCTTGGAGGAGATCAGACAGTACACGACCAGTCCGATCAGGACGAAACCAGCAATACCTAACAACATGTTGTACTCCTTTCTGCCAGGAAGCAGGAGAAGGAAGGGCCTGTGCCCGCCTTCTCCTCTTCAGGTTGGACGGCAGATCTTATTTTTTGCTGCCTGCGTAGTAGTTGATCAGACAGCCTGCAGCCAGGATGTCTTTCTGGGAGGGTTCCACACTGCCCAAGTGCAGGGTGATCTCCCCGGTCTTCTTTCCGTCCCGGATCAGGAAGCCCTTGTATTCATCCTTGTCACTCAGGAGGATTTCCCGAACATTGGGGACATAGACCAGATCCCCCACCGCCAGTTTCCGGGAGTCTTCATAGGAAGTCAGGAACGGCAGCATTCCCCAGTTCATCACATTGCTGCGGTACCGTTTGGTGGCATATTCCAAGGCAATGTTGGCTGCCCCGCCCAGTACCCGCTGGCAGGAAGCCGCCTGTTCCCGGGCGGACCCATCACCCGGTTTGTTGGCATAGACCACCGAACCTACAGAAGTATCTTTCTCCATCTGGTCCACAGATTCCTGCAAACACAGAGCATTTTTTACAGAACTGTACAGATTGTTCAGTTCTTCACAGTTTTCCCCGTCCTGCCGGGCTTTTTCCAGGGTCCGGACAGCTTTGGCCCGTCCCACATATTCCGGCACCTTCCGGCTCAGGGCAAATTCGCTGAGGGCATAGGGATCGCTCCGGTAGGAAGAGGTTTCCCCGGAGGGGATCAGTTCGTCGGTGGTGGTCACCGGATCATCGATCCAGGCAGCCACTTTCAGCAGCAGGTTCTTGTTGAGCTTTTCAATGGAAGGCCAGGGTTTGATGGAAGGTCCGTACACCAGCTCTTCCTTTTTGTCCGGCTGGCCGATGCCGTCGAACACCTTGTGGTCATAGGGCAGGCTGTCGTAATGGTAAGCCGGCACGCTGTCGTCGTAGTCCACCTCCGTGGCCGGGGTCAGGGCCCCATGGTTGGCCGCCGTGGCTGCCACGCTCCGGGCATCCATCAGGGCTACGGAAGCGATCTGTCCCTTGCCAGGCTTGCTCCCTTCCCGGTTGGGGAAGTTCCGGGTGGTGTGCCGGACGCTGAATCCCTTGTTGTTGGGAGTATCCCCAGCGCCAAAGCAGGGGCCGCAGAAAGCGGACCGGACCACGGCGCCGGCGTCCATGAGATCTGCCAGGGCTCCGTTGCGCATCAGTTCCATATAGATGGGATGGCTGGAGGGATAGACGCTGAAGGCGAACCGTTCGCTGCCGATGCTCTTTCCTTTCAGGATATGGGCGGCCGCCACCAGGTTTTCGTACAGACCGCCGGAGCAGCCGGCAATCAGACCCTGGTCGCAGTGCATCTTCCCGTCATAGTATTTGTCCGCCAGACCCAGGGACAGTTCCTTGTTGTCCAGCATGTTCACTGCCTGTTCTTCGATTTCCGCCAGCAGGTCTTTGCCCCCTTCGTTCAGTTCCTTGATGGTGTACACATGGCTGGGATGGAAGGGCATGGCAATCATGGATTCCACCTTGTCCAGATCTACCACCACGGCTCCGTCGTAGCAGGCCAGATCTCCCGGTTTCATTTCCTTGTAGGCTTCCGGACGGTGGTGGAGTTCCAGGTAGTCCTTTACGGTGGTGTCCGTGGACCAGATGGTGGTCAGGCAGGTGGTTTCCGTGGTCATCACGTCGATGCCGTTCCGGAAGTCCATGGACAGGCCGGCGATCCCCGGTCCCATGAATTCCATCACCTTGTTCTTCACGAAACCGTTTTTGAAAACGGCTTTTTCAATGGCCAGAGCCACATCCTGGGGCCCTACCCCATGGCGGGGTTTCCCTTTCAGATAAATGGCGATCACCTGGGGCCGCTGGACATCGTAGGTATGGCCCAGGAGCTGCTTCACCAGTTCCGGACCTCCTTCCCCGATGGCCATGGTGCCGAAGGCCCCGTACCGGGTATGGCTGTCGGACCCCAGGATCATCTTCCCGCCGCCGGCCATCCGTTCCCGCATGTATTCATGGATGACAGCCATATGGGGCGGTACGTAAAGACCCCCGAACCGCTTCACGGCAGACAGGCCGAAAACATGGTCGTCCTCGTTGATGGTGCCTCCTACGGCGGCCAGGCTGTTGTGGCAGTTGGTCAGGATGTAGGGGATGGGGAAATGGTCCAGGCCGCTGGCAATGGCCGTTTGGATGATCCCCACATAGGTGATGTCATGGCTGGTGAGAGCATCGAACTTCAGATGGAGGTCTTCCATCCCGCTGCCCTGCTGGTGGGCTTCCATCACCTGATAGGCCAGGGTCTTCTTTACCCCTTCCGCCCGGTCGGCTTTAACCCCCTGGGCAGCCAGTTCCTGCTCCGTCAGCAGCTGTCCATCTCTGTAATATACATTCTCGTGGATCAGTTCAACCATTTTTGTCCTCCTCCAAAATTCCGATTCAATTGTGCACAGCCTTATCATAGAATTCTCTGTGAAATAACACAAATACGTGTTTATTTGTATCAGCCATCAAATTATTCTATGGCTATTTTGAAACCACCGGCAGGCGGTTTCAAGGTTTTCCACAATTGGGAGAACCGGGACAGGTTCTTTCCATGGGCCTGAGACTCATGGCTTGAGACTCGAGACCCCAAAAAGGGACTGCTGCTCATGCAACAGTCCCTTTTGGGTTTGCTGGTTTCCAAGAGGCGACGCTCTCTTTCGAGATCTGCCCGCTGTCCCCTCTTTCCCTTTCAGTGTACCTGTTCCCGACCTAAAAAACAAATAGGATTTTATTCGGTTTTGCGATAAAATATATTTATCCTTTTAAGCCCTGAAGGAGGCCCCCTTATGGACAACAAAGACATCCTGCTGCTGAAGACCCTCTACGAAGAAAAGAACATCACCCACACCGCCAAGCGGCTGTTCCTGTCCCAGCCGGCCCTTACCGACCGGCTGAAACGGCTGGAGGCGGAATTTGGCTGTACCCTGTTCCTCCGCCAGCCCCGGGGGATCCAGTTCACTTCGGAAGGAGAACTGCTGTACCGGTTCTTCCTGAAAACTGAAGCCTCCTACCTGAAGATCCGGGACACCCTGTCCGACGCCAGGGTCCACCCGGCCGGCACCCTGTCCATTGCCTGTTCCAACGTGTTCGCCAAATACCATATGCCCCGGATCCTGACCCAGTTCCGGCAGACCTACCCCCGGATCGAAATCCACATGAAAAGCGGGTTCAGCCATGACCGGTACCGGGACTTCCTGGAAGGGAAATACCATGTGTGCATTGTCCGGGGCGGCCACAACTGGAACGAAGAAAAACGGCTCCTGTGGCAGGATCCTCTCTGTGCCTTCAGCCGGGACCCTCTGAACATGGATCTGCTGCCCAGCTATCCCTACATCCATTACATCACCGACCCCATGCTCCAGAACGTGCTGGACGAATGGTGGTACGCCCACTACCGGAAGCCCCCCTTCACCATCATCGAAACCGATGCCATGGACACCTGCCTGAAAATGGTCCAGGAAGGACTGGGGTTCACCCTGCTCTCCCGGAGCTGCGGCCAGGACACTCCCCAGGTCCACCCCACCGTGCTCACCACTGTGGAAGGCCAGCCCCTGATGCGGGAAACCTGGATGTACTACCGGAAAAACTACCACCTTCTGGCCAGCGTCCGGGCCTTTGTGGATTTCATGAAGGAGAAGTATTAAAGGAGGTGTCGCACGTTCCGTGCAACACCTCCTTAGCTGTAGAGCCGCATAGCGGCTCAAGTCTGGAGTCTGAAGTCTGGAGCCGAAGGTTAAATTTGCAAGCAAATTTTTGAATATGTAGAACCTTTGGACGAAATAAACTCTCAAATTGATTTTGATTCTGGTTTTACAGAATCAAAAGGATCCGTCCAGCCAGGCGGATCCTTTCCTGAGACTTCTGACTTCGGACTCCTGACTCCCGACAAGGGCGTTACCGCTGGAAATTCCAGCCGATATTCCAGCAGCGGCCGGCCACAGCTCCGGTTTCCAGATACAGGGCATTCCGAAATTCAAACAGGATGGGTTTCATTTTTTCATAATCCGGTTTGTTCTGTTCGTTCAAATATTTTTCTTCCACATAAGTGTGTACCGGTTCCAGGATATAATTGTTGAACTGCCCCACTTCCACCTTCCGGATCACACGACAGGTCATCACCAGCGGAGCATTGTCCGGGATGGGCGCTCCCTTCACCTCATCGAAATGATGGGGGAATACCTGGGACTTATCTTCAGCAGCTCCTTTATGCATGCCACAGTAATCAGCTGCTGCCAGGATTTCCCGGTTCACCAGACTCACCGATACGGTGCCGTTGGTTTCGATTCCCCGGACAGAAAATTCATGAGCCTTGTCCACACTGATCAGGAAACGGGTATGTTCCACGACCCCTACATGGGCAATGGTCAGCCAGTTCACCCGTCCTTCCACAACAGTTCCCACTACAGTCACTGGCGTGGGGTACAGCCCCATAACCGCACCAATCTCTTTTTGCATATGATTTTCCTCCTGTTTTCTTGTATTTCGTGATTGACTGTGCTAATATTATCCCCAATCTTTCTAAATCACAAGAATGCACTTTTAAGTGATATACTATCTTTTAAGAAACCATAAGGAGACCCCCATGAACGAAAAAAAATACAACTGTCCCGTGGAAGCGGCCCTGAGCCAGTTGGGAGGCAAATACAAGGCCATCATCCTCTATTATCTGCTGACGGAAAACGTCCTGCGTTTCAGCCAGATCCAGCGCCATATCCCCCGGGCCACGGCAAAAATGCTCACCCAGCAGCTCCGGGAGCTGGAAGGAGATGGACTGATCCACCGCACGGTCTATCCGGTGGTCCCGCCCAAGACGGAATATACCCTGACATCCCGGGGAGAATCCCTCCGTCCCGTTATTTTCGCCATCTGCGACTGGGGGCGGGAATACATGGCCGGGACCTTTTAACTCCAGCAGTTCCCTTTTGGAAACTTATATACAAAAAAGTACATACTTTCCATCGAAACCTTTTCTGTCTACAATAAAAGGAAAAAACAAGGAGTGGATCATATGAACCGTTTTGTCAAACTTTGTCTCACCGCTATGCTGGTTCTTCCCCTCGGTATACTGTCAGCCCAGCCTGTTTCGGCAGCCTCTGCCAAAGGAAAGATCCTGCTGATCGCCTCCAGCGAAAATACGCTGGAACTGGCCAACCATACAGCCATGCCTACCGGCTTTTTCCTCAATGAACTGGCCGTACCCGCCGAATATCTTACGGAAAAAGGCTGGCAGATCGTCCTGGCCACCCCGGAAGGAAAGGCCCCTGCCATGGATCAGGGATCCAATGACAAAAAGTTCTTTCAGGGCAGCGAGAAAGAACGGGCCAAAGCGGAAGCCTTCGCCCAAAGCCTGCAGCCCATCTCCTTCCAGCAGGTACTGAAAAACGGACTGGATCAATATGATGCCCTGTTCATCCCTGGGGGCCATGCTCCCATGGGCAGTCTGATGGAAAACCGGGAACTGGGAACCATCCTGAAAGATTTCCACGCCAAACAAAAGCCCACTGCCATGATCTGCCATGGACCCGCCGCTTCTCTGGCAGCCCTGCCGGATCCCGCCGCCTACCGAAAGGCCCTGGTGGAACGGGACGTAAAAAGCGTCCTTTCTCTGGGCAAGGGTTGGATCTATGACGGCTATGCCATGACCGCTCTTTCTGATGCGGAAGAATGGCCGGGCGAAATAGCCAAAGGGACGGAAATGCCCTTTCATCTGGAGCAGGCCCTCCAGCTGTCCGGTGCCCGTATCCAGGTCCAAGGCATGAACCAGAGCCATGTGGTAAAAGACCGGGAACTGATCACCGGCCAGAACCCGGCCTCTGATCTGGAACTGGCCAAAGCACTGGAAAAAGCGTTGGAAAAATAAAAAAGGGGGTGTTGCCTGGGTAACACCCCTGTCAACGGTCAACAGCCAAAGAAAGCCAGCATCGCTGGCTTTGAACTTCGGCAAAATGAGTTTGGCCGGTCAGTGTCTTTATAAATTCAAAATCAATTTGGAAAAATTGATTTCCACCGGCCGCTGACAGCTGACCGTTGGCCGCTGACAAAAAAAGACTGTGAAGAAATGTCTTTTCCATTTCTTCACAGTCTTTTTTACATATGCTGCATCCCGCCCATCTGATGCATTGGAGCGGGCATAGGCTGCCAACCGGTAATGGTGGGATCCACCATGCCGAACACCATGGCCACGTGGCTCACCACCAGGAACCCGATCAAAAGACCGAAATGGCGCAGGGTCCGCTGCTGATCCGTGAGATGCTTCCCTGTGATTCCCAGTTCCATGAGAGCAATGGCCCCCAGGGGAACGATTCCCAGCAGATAGGCCACGATGGCCAGCTGGTCCGCCCAGCCCTTCCAGTGGATTCCGGGCACAACGTTCACCATAAGATACAGCACTACCAGAGCGAAATACACTCCGGCAGCAATTCCCAGCCAGTGATTCCAGGTCTTCCAGCCCGCCGCTTTGCCGTTGTAATAGGTGGTGTAGAATTCCGTGGCCACCAGGGATTCCGCCAGCACCACCGGGATCACCATAAACAGGATCAGGTTCCAGGGCTGGTTGGCCGCCAACAGATCCATATAATTCGTCATAACCATTGCACATCGCTCCTTTTCAGCAGTTCCTTAAAATCATAGTTGTATTATAGGGATAGAATGTGCAGATGGTGGGAAGAGAATATGAAGAAAATATGAAGGGGTTGTTGCCTAGGCAACAGCCCGGTCAACGGTCAGCTGCCAACGTTCAACGGCCGCTGACCATGGACCGCCAACAGGCCGGCAGCCTATGCAGCCGGCCCTACAATTCCACCACAAACTCCGCCCCGCCCTCTTTCCGGTTCCGGGCAGTGATGGTCCCGCCCTGGGCTTCCACGAAGCTTTTGGCCAGAGAGAGCCCGATACCGCTGCCTCCAGAAGCCCGGTTCCGGGATTTGTCTCCCCGGTAGAACTGTTCGAACACATGGGGCAGGTCTTCCGGGGCAATTCCCGGCCCTTCATCGGCAATGGTCAGCCGCACCCGGTCTCCTGCCGGTTCCGTTTTCAGCAGGATGGGGGTCCCCGGATGGGTGTACCGGATGGCGTTGGTGATCAGGTTGTACAGAATCTGGTTCAGCCGGTCCGGATCCAGCTGCCGTTCCGGCAGACCGGGTGCCAGTTCCTTTACGAACCGGAGCTTTTTTTCTTCCAGCAGAGGTTCCAGCATGTCCGCCGCCCGTTCCACTTTTTCATCCAGATCCACCGGCTGGAGATGGAGTTCCAGACGATGAACCTGGGCCAGGGACAGATCCCGGAGATCTCCCACCAGCCGGGTCAGCCGCATAACCTCTTCCTGCATGGAGAACAGCTTGTCCGGAGCCGGTTCCTCCACTCCGTCCAGCATGCTTTCCAGGTGGCCCTGGAGCACCGCCAGCGGGGTTTTCAGTTCATGGGCGATGTTGGCCAGAAGCTCCTGCCGGTTGCTTTCATTGGCCGCCAGTTCCGCGGACATCTGGTTGAACACTTCCGCCAGCTGGCCCACTTCATCCTGGGTATCCACCGGGACTTCCTGTTTCAGGTCCCCCTGACGGATCTTTTCCGCCGCCTGGGACAGCTGCCGGAGAGGCCGGGTGATGTTCCCGGACAGGAAGTAGCTGACCACCAGCCCCACTCCTGCAAACAGGAAGCCAACCCACCACAGGGACTGGTGATAGGATTCCACAAAGGTCCGTTCCGCCACCCCCAGCATCATCCGGTGGTGCATGCCTCCCATGCCCATGCCGCCCCCCATCATCCCACGGCCCATGCCCCGGCCATAGCCGCCGGCTCCCTGCTGGCCCGCCAGGGCGGAAGGATCCTGGAGATACTGGAAAAAGTGGGTTTCCATCTGTTGGCTGCAGATGGAAATCACAATCAGGGCACAGACCAGGATCAGCAGGAAAGTGCTCACCATCATTTTGTTCCGTACACTGTGAAAGCGCATGGCCTCAGCCTCCAAATTTGTAGCCGATCCCGTACACCGTCAGGATGTACCGGGGATTTTTGGAATCCGGTTCGATTTTCCGCCGCAGGTTCCGGATGTGGGCATCAATGGTCCGTTCATAGCCGTCAAAGGCAAATCCATGGCTGTTTTCCATTAATTGCAGCCGGTTGTAAACATGGCCAGGGCTTTTCATAAGGACTTCCAGCAGGCTGAACTCAATGGGAGTCAGTTCGATGGATTTCCAGGTGCCGTCCCCTTCCTGGCGCAGCAGCAGATGCCGGTCCAGATCCAGCTCCAGATTCCCGGCCCGGATCACTGTTTCCGGTTTTTCCTGCTTCTGCTGGCCATAGGCTCCGTAGGTCCGCCGGAGCAGGGCCCGGACCCGGGCCACCAGTTCCCGCATGCTGAAGGGTTTGGTCACATAGTCATCCGCCCCCAGTTCCAGTCCCATGAGCCGGTCGAATTCCGCATCCCGGGCCGTGAGCATGATAATGGGCACAGTGCTTTTCTGCCGGATGGTCCGGCACACGTCCCGGCCGTCAATTTTGGGCAGCATCAGGTCCAGCACCAGCAGCTGGGGCTGTTCCTGTTCAAAGACCCGGAGGGCCTCCTCCCCGTCCCGGGCGGAAAACACCGTAAATTGTTCTTTTTGGAAATAGTTCACCAGAAGATCCAGCAGCTTGGGATCATCGTCCACCAGCAGTACAGAGTAGTTGTCCATAAGCGCCTCCTTGTTGGAGACATTATATAAAAAGGGGGTGTTGCTGTGCAACACCTCCTTTTTTCAGCTCTGCTGCCCCTGGCCGTTGTCTTCCCAGCAGGGGGGCCGGTCCTGGTTCCAGCAGCCGCCCCGGCGGCCGGCTCTCCGATGATGTCCGTTCTGCTGATAGTAAGGGCATCCAACCTGGTTGTCCAACGTTTGTACAACCGGCTGATTTTCCGTTACCGCTTCCGCTGCATGAACCGGAGATACCGCCAGCAAACGGGGTCCGGCAATGCTTCCTGCTGCAAAGAATGCTGCTGCCACTGCCAGAGTCTTGAATTTGGTTGTCATGATGGATCATCCTTTCTTTCTCATCCAGGAGGGTGGGTTTCTTTTTCCTTTGTCTTTATTATACCCGTTCCCTGTGCAGGAGTTGTTGGGGAAATATGAAGAAAATATGAAGAGGGAGGCACGGAACGTGCCCCCTCTGTCAGCGGCCCCCTACTTCAGGCTTTCGTAGATCCGTGCCAGATTCTCTTCCATCTGGACCAGATAGTCTCCTTCCCCTTCTCCCCCTTCCAGGGTGTGGATGGGCACCACTTTGGCTCCCACTTCCCGGGCCAGGGATTCACTGGTCTTGGGGCTTACCGCCGCTTCAGTGAAAATGGTCCGGACCTGATGGGCCCTGCAGTATTCCACCAGGCTGGCCAGCTGCCGGGCATTGGGTTCTCCGGAGGCAAAGACGCCTTCCACGCTGTTCTGTTCCAGGCCGAAATCCCGGCACAGATAGGCAAAGGCTGCATGACCGGTGACGAATTCCTTCCGGGGGAGATCCTGGAATTTCCCTTTGTAGGCAGCTTCCAGCTGCCGGAGACGGCCGATGAACTTTTCTCCGTTTGCCTGGTAATAGCCGGCGTTGACCGGATCCGCCTGGGACAGGCCCCGGACAATGGCCGCCGCTTCCACCTGAGCACAGGCAGGGCTCAGCCAGGCATGGGGATCATACTGGCCGTGTTCCCTGGCTTCCTCGGCATCCTCATTGGCAATGGGAGTCACTTCCCGGGCCGCCACCACCTGGACCAGGTCCCGGTTTTCCGCCGCCTTCACCATTTCTTCCGCCCAGGGTTCCATACCCAGTCCCTGGATCACCAGGACCCGGGCCCGGCTCAGGTCCTTCATGCTTTTGGTGGTGGGCTGGAATTCATGGGGCTCCGTCCCTTCCGGGATCAGGGTGGTCACCGCCACCTTGTCCCCTCCGATGGCTTCCGTCATTTCCTTCATGGCATAGAAACTGGCCACCACCGGCAGTTTCCCCTCTTTCGTCTTTTCCGGGGCCGTCTTTCCCCCGCATCCCGCCAGCAGCACCAAAGCCCCCGCCAGCAGCAAAAATAAAATCCGTTTCATTGATTGTTTCCTTTCCTTTTGCATATCCCTGTAATGGCTAAAGCAAAATCGTGGGGAAATGCAAACCATTTGCATTTTCGCGAAAGATATCATATCATATAGAGTATCGTCCGTCAATAAACGCAAATGATTTGCATTTGCGCCATTATACTGGAAAGAGGTCGTACCATGCTTCAAATATCCCATCTGTCCTTTGCTTATGAGCAGGGACCCTATCTGCTCCATGACCTGTCCATGGAAATCCATGACGGGGACTATGTGGCCATTGTAGGAGAAAACGGCAGCGGCAAAAGCACCCTGGTAAAGCTGATCCTGGGGCTCCTGTCTCCCAGCAGCGGCACCATCTCCTGCACCTTCCGCCGGCCCGCCTATGTGCCCCAGCCTACGGACATGATCAACAAGCAGTTTCCCATTACTGTCCGGGAAGTCCTGGACTATACCCGGAAAGTCCTCCAGATCAAAGACCGGAATGCGGTGGACCGGGCCCTGGACCGGATGCACATCTCTTCTCTCCAGGATCATCTCATCGGTGCCCTCTCCGGCGGTCAGTACCAGAAGGTGATGATTGCCAAAGCCCTTTTGGGAAAGCCGGATCTGATGATTTTCGATGAACCTTCCACCGGCATGGATCTGAAAAGCCAGGATGACCTGTATCCCCTGATCCATCATCTCAACGAAGAACGGGGGATCACGGTGATCACTGTAGAGCACAACCTGCGGTATGCCGCCCACAACGCCTCCAGCTTCTTCCATGTGGTCCGGGGCCAGGGGCATTTCTGCACCCCCCAGGAATACATCCGGGAATACCTGGCAGAAAACGGAGGTGACTGCGCCCATGTTTGATTACGCCTTTATGCGGAACGCCCTGGCGGTGTCCCTGCTGATTTCCCTTATCTGTCCCCTGATCGGCACCTTCCTGGTGCTCCGCCGGTACTCCATGATCGGAGACGCCCTGAGTCATGCGTCCCTGGCAGGGGTGGCCACCGGTCTCCTGTTCCATGCCAACCCCATTATCAGCGCCTTCTGTGTCACTTCCTTCTTCGGCCTGCTGATCGAAGTGCTCCGGGAAAAATTCCGCCGGTATGCAGAACTGACCCTGGTGATCGTCCTGTCCCTGTCCGTGGGCATCGCCATTACCATCATCAGCTCCGGCCTGGTCCACGCCAATGTGGATTCCTTCCTGTTCGGCAGCATCCTGACCGTAACCCAGGGAGAAGTGACCACCGTGGCCATCCTGACCGTGGTGTCCCTCCTGGCCATTTTCAGCCTGTTCCCCCAGCTGGTGCTCCTTTCCTTTGATGAGGACGGCGCCCGGATCCTGGGCGTGAAGGCCCGGGCCATCAACTATGTGTTCTCCCTTCTGGTGGCTGCCACCATTTCCGTGTCCATCCGGATCGTGGGGATCCTGGTGATCAGCTCCCTGATCGCCCTGCCGGTGGCCACCGCCCTCCAGCTCCGTCAGGGATTCAAGAGAACCATGGCCCTGGCGGTACTCTTCAGCTTCCTGGACGTTATGGCCGGTCTCTTTGCCTCCTATTACATCGGAGCCGCCCCAGGGGGAATCACGGCCATTGTGTCCGTCCTGCTCCTTCTGCTGGTCCTCTGTTTCCAGACCCGGCGCCAGAAACGGCAGGTGCGCCATGGATAAGAACGGATCTCCCCTGGACGCCCGGCAGCTGATCCGCCGGGCCGGCCTGAAATGCACCCAAGCCCGGTGCCAGGTGCTGGAACTGCTCCTGGAACAGCGGGAAGTCCTCAGTGCCGACGATATTTATGAAAAACTCCTCCAGGCCGGAGCCAGCCTGAATTTTTCCACCGTGTACCGGATCCTGGAAAGCTTCACGGAAAAGAAGCTGACGGAAAAGGTCCTGCTGCCCCAAAGCCGGAAATACGGGTTCCTGCTGTACACCCTCAGCCACACCCACCACCTGATCTGCCTGGGCTGCCACAAAGTGGTGAACATCGACGGCTGCCCCCTCCACGGCTTCGAAGAAGAACTGGCCCAAAAGACCCGGTTCGAAATCGTGGGCCATTATCTGGAGCTGTACGGATATTGTGAAGAGTGCAGGAAAAAGGGGCGCTACTGAGCAGCGCCCCTTAAAGCCGTTCTGCCCCTTCAAGCGGCAGAACGGCTTTTTATCAATCCCCACACCGGAAGCAGAATCAGATACACTCCCAGGACCACGGAGCTGTGAGGGGCTCCGGTGGTGTCCAGGATGGTGGCGCAGGCAATGGACCAGGGAATCAGAGGAGAAATCACCACCGCCGTGTTCTCCAGGTCCAGGGCCAGCTGTTCCCGGTCCTTCACAAAGGGACTGCACAGCTGGTGGGTGAGCACGATGCTCAGGGTCTGGTTGCAGGACACCATGCCGGTAAACAGGGCGGCCAGGATGATGGCCGGATAGGTCCCCGCCTTCTCCTTCAGCTGCTGGAACAGTCCCTCGATGCCTTTCAGCAGCCCGGTGCCCTTGAAGATGCCTCCGAAAGAAGCGGACAGACACACAATGGAGGCCACCCGGACCATGGAGGTGATGCCCCCGCCGCTGAGCATCCCTGCGTATTCCGGGTCTGACAGATGATAGCCGGTGGCCAGGATCCGGACCAGATAGGCCCAGGGCCAGCCCTGGACAAAATGGCACAGGAGCAGGGCAAGGAAGATGCTTACGGCCATGTTCTTCTTCACGGACACCCGGAAGAAGCTCAGCACCAGGATGCTCACCGCCGGCAGTACCAGCCAGGGAGTGAAATGGTAAATGTCATACAGACCGCTGACCATGGCGCCCACCTGGCCCATACCCGGCAGCCACAGGCCCAGCCCCAGATAGAACAGGCTGGCCAGGGCAAAGGGGACCAGGGCAAACCGGGCCATGTTCCCGATGTTTTTGTAGATGTCCGTTCCTGTAAGCACGCTGACCAGAAGGGCACTGGTGGAAACCGGAGACATCCGGTCTCCGAAATAGGTGCCGGACAAAATGGCGCCCCCGCTGTAAAAAGGAGAGATCCCCAGGGTCTCCCCGATGGACAGGGTAATCACCCCCATGGTGGCCGCCGTGCCAAAGGACGTCCCCAGCAGGAAGGATACGGCGCAGTTCAGCCAGAAGGTAAGCAGCAGGAACACGGAAGGCCGGATGAACCGGACCGCCAGGGCAAT
>NZ_FR902088.1:0-18474 GCF_000437815.1 Acidaminococcus sp. CAG:542 | reverse complement strand
AATGATGTAGTCGATGGTGCCGGAAGCCCGCCAGGCCGCCGTCAGCATGCCAATGAGGATGAACACCAGGAAAATGGTCTTCACTGACAGGACTCCCTCCCAGGCCATTTTCAGCACGGCCCCGAAAGAGTGCCCCCGGTACAGTCCATAACCGAAAAACAGCAGGAACCCTACAAACAGCGCCCCCAAAAGGGGCAGTCCCGTAAAAATAAACAAAAAAAGCACGAGGCAAAAAGCCCCCAGGATAAGATTTTCCATAACTTGTGATAACTCCGTAAAAACTGTCAATGGTCAGCGGTCAATGGTCAATGGCCATTGACAAAGGGTGTTGCCCAAAGGCAACACCCTCATTATATCACGTAATCGGTGCCGGATTGAAGATGCACAGATCGTTGTGGAAGCCGTACTGATCGCTGTAGGGCTTCTTCTTTCCGCTGGCCACATCCAGGATGAACCGGAAGATCTCCGTGCCCACTTCCGGGATGGTGGCTTCCCCGGTGGCCACCCCACCGGCAGAAATATCGATCATGTCGAACCAGTTGTCCTTCATTTCGTTCCGGCTGCACACCTTGATCACCGGGGCAATGGCCAGGCCGTAGGGGGTGCCCCGTCCGGTCATGAACACCTGGAGCCCGATCCCCGAAGCCAGCTGGCTGGGGCCGCACACAATGTCGCTGGCAGGAGTGGCTGCATAGATCAGCCCGTGTTTGGTGGGTTTTTCCGCCGGGGACAACACTTCCACAATGGGACTGGTGCCGCTTTTGGCAATGGACCCCATGGCCTTTTCCACAATATTGGCCAGGCCGCCCTTTTTGTTCCCCGGAGTGGGGTTGGCATCCCGGTCCACACCCCCATCAGCCAGGTAGTCGTCGTACCATTTCATTTCCGCCGCCAGTTTGTCCCGGACTTCCCGGTTCACGCACCGGGCCGCCAGCATGGGCACCCCGTCCCGGACTTCCGTCACTTCACTGAACATCACCGTGGCGCCGCCTTTTACCAGCATGTCCGCCGCGTAACCGGCACTGGGATTGGCGGTGAGCCCGGAAAAGGCATCGGAGCCGCCGCACTGGAGCCCCACCACCAATTCACTGAGAGGCAGTTCTTCCCGCCGGCGCTGCTCCAGTCTTTGGAGCTTCTTTTCCGCCATGTCCAGGATGGCCTGCATCATGGCGTCATGGCCGTGGCAGTCCTGGAGGGTCAGGCAGTTGTCCGGATTGATTTCTTCCGGTTCCAGCAGCCGGTCATAGGTGAGCTTTTCACAACCCAGGCCGATGAGCATGATTTCCCCGCCGAAATTGGGGTGCCGGATCAGGTTCCGGACCGCTCGGATGGGGATCTTGGCCATGGGAGCGTTGATGGCCACCCCGCAGCCATAGGGATGGTTCACCGCCACCACATCATCCACATGGGGATACTTGGGCAGCAGTTCCCGGCGGATCCGGTCCACTGCCACATTCACCACCCCGGCGGCACACTGGACGGTGGTCACCACCCCCAGCAGGTTCCGGGTGCCTGCCGGACCCTTTTTGTTCCGGTAGCCCCACCAGGTGGTCTGGACCGGATCCGGCAGTTCTTCCGGCGGAACGATGTGGGTGGCATAGGGCAGATCATGGAGGGCCGGACTTTCCGGCAGGTCCAGCATGTGTTCGTTGATCCAGCTGCCCTTGGGGATGGCGTCCTTGGCATAGCCCAGGACCACCCCGTAGCGGATGATCTCTCCCCCTTTGGGAATATCCTCCAGGGCGATTTTGTGGGCCTGGGGAATGGGCTGGAGGGAAACCACTCCCGGCAGTACTTCCGTGCCCACCGGCAGGTCATGGACGGCAATGGCCACATTGTCCTTGTCCTTGACCTTGATTACAAGAGGTGCAGTCATAGGATTTCTTCCTTTCTCAGATTTTTGTCAGCAGGGTCCCTGCTGCATCGAATTCCAGGGCTTCCGGTTCATCCAGGGCTTCCAGATGAGGGTACTGCCCGGCCTTTACGGCTTCATAATAGCTTTCGCTGAGCATCACGGTGCCGATGTGGGAAGTATTGGGGATCCGGACCACCCGGACTTTGGCCGGGTCCCGGTCCACCCCGTTGGTGGTACGGATGCACAGCTGGATGGCTTCCTTGTCCGTGGGCACCACAAAGGGAATCATCCCGGATTTGAACACCGTGTTGGTGACGATGTTGGGATACATGGCATCCATGTCGATCTTGTTGAACAGCCGGGCGGTGATGCAGTTGGCCAGGCCGATGCCCAGGGCGTTCCCGTGGGAGGCTTCCGACAGGTCCAGGAAGCAGGTCCGCTGGACCTTCAGGCCTCCGTGGGCGTATTCGGTGGAGAAGGTCCCGGCAATGTTGGGGTCCACCCCGGTGCCGGAATAGTTCTTCCCGATTTCATCCACCACCAGCACATCCGCTTCCTTCACCAGCAGGGAGGGCATGTTGGCAAAGGCGAATTTCAGCCACTCCGCCTCTTCCTCGATCATGTGCGGGGTATCGATGGCCACGATTTTGCAGGTTTCGTCGTAGGCGTTTTCAATGGAGGGGATGGCAAACAGGATGGGGGCTTTTTCCAGGAACACTTTGGCCATGGAAGGGATGTGTTCCGCAATCTTTCCCATACCGTCGGCGTGAACGTTTTCCGCCCCTTTCTGTTTCCCCAGGCCCACCGCCATCATTTTGCAGGGACCGCTTTCCACCTTCCCCCGGAAAGCATTGTGCGGCTTCAGCCGGCAGGAGAGGATGATGCCGTCCGCCTCATAGGCGTTCTTGTCCATGTACACCGGCCGGCCGGAACCGCTCATGCCCAGGTACACCGTTTCCATGCTGCTGCGGATCTCACAGCCCATGGCTTCTTCGGTGATCCCGTAGCCGGCCAGGATTTCCAGCTGGCCTTCCGCCGTGGCCCCGCCATGGCTCCCCATGGCCGGGACGATGAAGGGGCGGGTGCCCCGTTCTTTGCAGAATTCCACAATGGACCGGGTGATCAGGGCCACATTGGCAATGCCCCGGCTCCCGGCAGTAATGGCCACGGACATCCCCGGTTTCAGCTTGCTCACAAAAGGTTCCCGGCTCATTTCACTCCGGACCGCCCCGGGAATCTCCTCCGGGGTCAGCACCGGCCGGGGAAAGGTCTGCCGGGCCCGGAACATCCGGGGCAAGGGTACATTTTCCAGCAGTTGGGAAACGACCCCGCCTCTGGTGGTGATTTTCATAACATCCAACCTCCTTCAACCTCAGGCAAAGCCCGAAGCCCATCCGCACAGATTTTTCTGATACCTTTATTGTACGGTCCGGGGAAGTATAAATCAAATTCATTGTTTTTAGATGATTCATTAAATATATTAAGAGAAAAAAAGGGGGCTGTTGCATAAGCAACAGCCCCCTTTTGGAGGCCGCGGGTCTCGAGACCTGCGACCCGGCTGCGGCCCTGGCAGCAGCCGATCAGCAAAACGTCTTGTCCGCATACTCCTGGAGTTCTTCCCGGAAATCCGGATGGGCTACGGCGATCATGGCCTGGGCCCGTTCTTTCAGGGAGAGGCCGGTGAGATGAGCCACCCCGAATTCCGTGGCCACGTTCTGGATCAGGGCCCGGCAGCCGGCAATGGAGCTTCCGGCGGCAATGGCCGGGACGATGTTGGAATGACGGACCCCTTTCTTGTCCACCCGGGAGGATTCGATGCAGATGTAGCCGGCGCCCCCATGGGACAGGAAGGCCCCTTCCAGGAAGTCCAGCTGGCCTCCTACCCCGGACAGCTGCCGGGTGCCGATGGATTCCGCATTTTCCTGACCCATAAGATCCAGCTGGACCCCGCCGTTGATGCTGATGTAATTGGAGATCTTCTCCATCACCCGGGGATTGTGGATGTAGTCCACTTCCGCCGGATAGAACAGCTCCGGTTTTTCCTGGAGCCAGTCATACAGTTCCTGGGAGCCGCTGGCCAGGTTCCAGGAGGCCAGGCCGGTCTTTTCCTCTTTCCGGGCATTGGTCAGCTTCCCGGCCTTGTACAGGGCCAGGAAGGCGTCGCTGATGGTGCCGGTGTGGCATCCCAGGTCTTCCCGGTCGGACTGGGCCAGGATCTGGGCAATGGTAAAGGGAATGGTCCCCACTCCCAGGCTCAGGGTGGCCCCGTTGGGGATCTCCGCCACCACGTTCCGGGCAATCTGAAGATCCGCTTCTGATGGAGTCCGGTAGCCGGAAGTGCACAGAGGGGCATGTTCCCCTTCCACAATGATGTCCGCGTCATCCAGGGACACCCGGTGGGACCCGTCCACCCCCTGGAGGGTGGGCATGTGTTCATTGATTTCAAAGATCACGGTCCGGGCCTTCTTCATGATGGTCTTCCAGCAGTAGCTGGCCAGGCCCAGGCCGCAGTACCCGTTGGCATCGGGACGGGACACGGGCACTACCGCCACGTCCACTTTCAGATAGTCCCGGTACATTTCCGGCAGCAGCCGCAGCAGCATGGGGACGAAATGGAGCCGCCGGGCGGTGAACATCTTCCGTTCATAGGCTCCAAGATGCCAGCTGTAGTACTGGAAATGCTTCATTTCCGGGTCGCAGTCGATGGTGTGGATAATGGGACGGTACACCAGTCCGCCCCGGATCTTCACATCCGTCAGTTCGTCCTTCCGGGCAGCCAGGGCTTCGTCCATCAGTTCCGGGAACCCGTTCCCGAAGCCGAAGTCCACCCAGTCCCCGCTTTTTACCGCCTTGGCCGCTTCCGCCGCCGTCATCACCTTGTTCCCATATTTTTCCAGCATAGTCTTCCTCCCAGCTCTTCACTCTTCACTCTTCACTCTTCACTCTTCACTCATAATGATACCACGAAACGCCGGAGTCCCCGTTGGCAAAGGGGCTCCGGCGTCATTCATCAGAGGGGTTGGTTTCTTACCATTGAGGGATGGTCGTTCACGCTTTTTATTTGGTGAGATGGAAGGAAAAGCCTCCGATATCCCCGTCCAGATAGACGAAGATGACCTTTCCGTCAGCATCCCGGCGGATGGTTTCCTCTTTGAAGGAAATCCCTTTCCTGGCCAGGTCCGTCATGGCCAGTTCCACATCGGGAGTCTGGAGGGCGATGTGCCCGCATTTCCCCCGGGTGCTGTCCTTCATCACTTCGAACATGCCGTCAACGAAGATGTGCGTGTCATTTTCGTTGCCCGGCTCCAGGTCAAACAGGCTGCATAAGAGGGATACCAGCTGTTTGGCCTCTTTTTCGTTTTCACAGTTGATGCCCACATGCTTCAGCTTATAGGTGATTTTCTCTGCCATGGATTCTGCCTCCTGTAAAGTGGGAGACGCTGTTATGGGAACGCCCCCCGTTTTCTTTCTATTTTACCTGAAGGACAGCCCCTTTGTCAGCAGAAGATACCAAAGCTGCATATTTTTTCAGCATGGGGGAAGTGGCCTTCACCACCGGTTTGAAATGTTTCTTCCGTTCCGCCAGTTCTTCGTCGGATACATCCATGGTCAGGCTCCGGTTGGGGATGTCGATATGGATCACATCCCCGTCCTGGATCAGGCCAATGGGGCCGCCGGCAGCAGCTTCCGGAGAAACGTGGCCGATACATGGCCCCCGGGTGGATCCGGAGAAGCGCCCGTCGGTGACCAGAGCGGTGCTTTCGTCCATGCCCCGGCCCACCAGGAGGGCGGTGACCAGGAACATTTCCCGCATGCCCGGACCCCCTTTGGGCCCTTCATACCGGAGGACGATCACCGTACCCGGTTTGATTTCCCCGGCTTCGATGGCTTTCATGGAATCTTCCATGCTGTCGAACACCCGGGCAGTCCCGGTGAATACATGCATGTTGGGTTTCACCCCGCTGGCCTTCACCACGGCTCCGTCAGGAGCCAGGTTCCCCCGCAGGATAGCAATGCCCCCTTCTTTGTTCTTGGGCTTGCTCCGGGGGAAGATCACGTCATTTTCCACCAGAGGCTGGGCGGCGATGTTTTCCTTCAGGGTGTGGCCGGTGACAGTGATATGGTCATCCAGCTTGTCTTCGATGGCCTTCAGTACGGCCGGCACCCCGCCGTTGGCATGGAGCACGTCCACTGCATACTGGCCGGAAGGCCGCAGGTTGCACAGATAGGGGACTTCCCGGCTGATCCGGTCGAAATCTTCCAGGGTCAGGTCCACATGGGCTTCATGGGCAATGGCCATCAGATGCAGTACCGAGTTGGTGGAAGCTCCCATGGCCATAACGGCCTTTACCGCATCCAAAAGGGCGGTACGGGTCAGGATATCCTGGGTGGTGATGCCTTCCTTCACCATGGCCACGATCCGTTTGCCGCTGGCCCGGGCCAGTCTCCGTTTTTCGGAAGAAACCGCCGGAGAGGTGCCCATCCGGGGCAGGGTCAGCCCCAGCACTTCCGCCAGGCAGCTCATGGTGTTGGCGGTGCCCATCATGGAGCAGGAGCCCACCGTAGGCAGGGAAGCCATTTCCATCTTCCGCAGTTCTTCATAGCTCATTTTGCCCACCTGATACTGGCCCACGAATTCCCGCAGGTTGCTCAGGCAGATGTTGGTGTACCCGTCGCAGTTGCCGGCCAGCATGGGGCCACCGGTAACGATGATGGCGGGGATCTTCATCCGGGCTGCAGCCAGGATCATCCCGGGGACGATCTTGTCGCAGGAGGCCAGCATCACTACCGCATCCAGCTGGTTCCCTTCCACCACGGCCTCCACGGAGTCCGCGATGATTTCCCGGCTGGGCAGGGAATACCGCATGCCGCTGTGACCCTGGCACAGGCCGTCGCACAGGGCGATGGTGTCGAATTCCCGGGGAATGCCCCCCGCTTCCAGGATGCCGTCGCTCACATCCCGGGCCAGTTCCCGCAGGTGGATATGGCCGGGCACCAGTTCACTGAAGGAATTGGCGATCCCGATAATGGGTTTCCGGAAGTCGTCTTCTTCCAGACCCATGCTGTACAGCAGAGCCCGGTTGCCGCTCCGGCCCACCCCGTTGACCATGATTCCGCTGCGGTTGTCCTTGTATTTCAGTTCATTTCCGCTCATGGATTCTACCTCAATTCATTTGTTGGTACGTTCTTATTCCAGGGTCAGCCCTTTTTCAAAAGCTTTCCGGTTGCTGTCGATGACTTTCTGCTTGCCGGCGAACCGTTTGGCAATGCCCTGTTCCACGCTTTCCGGCTTCAAAAGGCCGGTCTTTTTCATCATGGCCCCCAGGGCGATGAAGTTGGCACTCTGGATGCTGCCCAGTTCCACCGCCAGTTTCCGGAAGGGATAGCCGATGGCAGTGCCTTTGGCCCCTTCCTTGGGGGTCACTTCGTCAGAATCATAGAACACCAGGGTGTCAGCGGTGAATTTGTCCACATACCGGTCATAGGCCACCTGGGCCAGGCACAGGATCAGATCCGGCACCGCCACGTTGGGATAGCCCACCAGTCCGTCGCTTAAGACCACGTCGGTTTTGGTGAAGGTCCCCCGGGCTTCCGCCCCGTAGGAGGCACTCATGGTGGCGTTGATGTTCTCTTCATTCAGGGAGGCAAGGCCCATGACTTCCCCAACGGAAACTACGCCCTGGCCGCCGACCCCAGACAATACGATTTCTTTTTTCATGGTTATCCCTCAATTCTGTTGGCATCGATGATCTTTTTGTAACTGGTGTAGTAGTCTTCCCGAGGTGCGTTCTTCATGCACCCTACCACAATCTTGCCCTTGAGCTCTTCTTCGCTCATTTTGGCTGCCTGGGCCACAGTTACGCTCTGTTCGTTCATCAGCTGCATCATGTGGGCAGCTGCTCCCAGTTTGTTGAATTTCCCGTAGTGGGTGGGGCAGGCGCTCATCACTTCGATCAGGGAGAACCCTTTCACCTGCATCCCTTCCTTGATCAGCTTCCGGAGCATCACCGGGTTGTAGGCCGTGGCCCGGCCCACATAGGAGGCACCGGCGGCAATGGCCAGCTTGCATACATCGAAGTTCTGTTCAATGTGGCCGTAAGGAGAGGTCTGGGTAATGCTGTGGGTGGGGGTGGTGCCGGAGTACTGGCCCCCGGTCTGGCCATAGTTGTAGTTGTTGGAGATGATGGCCGTCACGTTGATGTTCCGGCGGGCCGCATGGATCAGGTGGTTGCCCCCGATGGTGGTGCCGTCCCCATCCCCCATGGTTACCAGCACGTGGAGGTCCGGATTCCCCAGGGCCACACCGGTGGCGGCGGCCAGAGCCCGGCCGTGGGTCACGTGCATGCAGTTGATGTCCAGATAGTCATCCACCCGGCCGAAGCAGCCGATGCCGCTGACCAGAGCCATGTCATGCTTGTCCACTTCCAGTTCCGCCATCACGGCAGCAATGGACTGGAGCACGATCCCGTGGCTGCACCCGGCGCACCAGGTTTGAGGCAGTTTGTCAAACAGCATATAGTCCTTGTAAGATTTCATTATTTTTCACTCTCCTCATAAACATCCACGATCTGCTGGGGGGTAATCAGGATCCCGTCGGTCCGGTTGGCCTGGAGCACTTTGCAGCCATAGTCGTTGTATTTCCGGACTTCCCCGGCCAGTTGCCCCAGGTTCAGTTCCGGCACGATCACGGTTTTGGCCTGCTGGAGAGCAGCCCGGATTTCTTTTTCCGGCATGGGCCATACGGTGACCAGCTGCAGGAGACCGGCTTTCACGCCTTTTTTCCGCAGGATTTCAATGGCGCTGAGGGAGCTGCGGACGGAGCAGCCGAAGGAGATCAGGACCACATCCGCATCGTCCATCTGATATTTCCGGGTGATGGTGATGTCGTCCACATGTTTTTCGATCTTGTCCACCAGGTAATGGGTCACCCGGTCGATGTTTTCCGAAGAGGGGCAGAATTCCCCTTTTTCGTCATGGGTGGAGCCGGTGGTCCGCATGAGCAGGTCCCGATCCCCTACAGCCACCATGGGAGCCACTTCCGTGCCGCTGTAGTCATAGGGACGGAATTCAGACTGTTTCTTGGTGGCAGGAGCCTTCCGGTTGATGATTTCGTCCGGTTCCGGTTCCCGGATGGTCAGGGTTTCCCGCAGGTGTCCCACCACTTCATCCGCCAGGAAGATCACCGGGGTCCGGTATTTTTCCGCCAGGTTGAAAGCGGTGATGGACAGGTCATAGCAGTCCTGTACGGAAGAGGGGCTGAGGGCGATGATGCTGTGGTCCCCATGGGTGCCGTACTTGGCCTGCATCAGGTCTCCCTGGGCCGGTTTGGTGGCAGCCCCGGTGGAGGGGCCGCTGCGCTGCACATTGTAGAGGACGCAGGGCAGTTCGGACATGATCCCCAGACCCAGATTTTCCTGCATCAGGGAGAAGCCCGGTCCGCTGGTGGCGGTGAAGGCCTTTTTCCCGGCCAGGGAAGCCCCCAGGAGGGCCGCCATGGAGCTCAGTTCATCTTCCATCTGAATGTAGATCCCGCCATGACGGGGCAGTTCCTTGGCAGCGGCTTTGGCCACTTCGGAACTGGGGGAAATGGGATAGCCCGCGAAGAAACGGGCGCCGGCGGCAATGGCCCCAGCGGTCATTGCTTCATTGCCTTCCATGAATTTCTTTTCTACCTTAGCCATTATTTGACCTCCACTTCAATTGCAAAATCAGGGCAGCGCAGTTCGCACAGCTTGCAGCCGATGCAGGCATCCGGGTGAGCCACCTTGGGATAGCTGCCGTAGCTTTGTTCCAGCACCTGTTTGGGGCACAGGGCAGAGCAGATGCCGCACTGCTTGCACAGTTTGTCATTGATGTTGATGGTGATTTCTTTGCTCATTGTCGATCCTCCCATATACGGGCTGCAGCCTTCCTGCAGTCTCACTCAGTCTTTTTTCGGATGGTTGATGATAAATTTGGGTTCCCGGCCGTTCAGCAGGTCGTCAATGGCCTGGGCGCAGTTCATGGCCACCGCATCCACCGCCTCTTCCGTCAGAGCCGCCGTGTGGGGGCATCCGATGTAGTTGGGCAGGCTGAACAGGGGCATGTCCGGAGCAGGTGGTTCCGTTTCGAACACATCCGCTCCCGCCGCTGCGATCCGGCCTTCCTTCAGGGCCTTGTACACGGCTTTTTCATCCCAGATGGCGCCCCGGGATACGTTCAGCAGCACCGCCGTGGGCTTCATGTGGGAAATGGCTTCCTCATCGATGATGTGAAAGGTCCCTTTGTTGAGAGGCAGGTGGGGAGAAACCACATCCGCCTGTTCCATCAGTTCATCCAGGGTATCCACGAATTCCACCCAGTCCGGGAACTGGCTCCGGTCCACGAACTTGTCGTACACCAGGGTCCGCATCTGGAATCCGAAATGGGCGATCTTCACGGCTTCCAGGCCGATGGGCCCAATGCCGATGCTGCCGAAGGTCTTGTACCGGGCTTCGTGGGTCTCGATGGCATCCCGGCTCTTCCAGTTGCCCTTCCGGATTTCCGTATTGAACTGGGGGATCTGCCGGAAGCAGGCCAGCATCAGAGAAATGGCATGTTCCGCCACCGAATAGGTGTTGCAGCCCCGGGCCAGGGTCACCGTGACATTTTTGGCGTCACAGGCCTCCAGATCGATGTTTTCGTAACCAATGCCGTACCGGGCGATGATCTTCAGGTTCTTCCCGGCATCCACCACAGTCTTGGTGTATTTTTCCGTCCGGGCGATGACCCCATCCACATCGGCAATGGCTTTGGCCAGGGTGGCTTCGTCCGTTGCTTCCGGGCTTACCAGTTCATACCCTTTTTTGGTCAGGAACTCACGGGCCACCGGTTTCAGGGCCTTGGGCACCAGGATTTTATACATGCTTACCCCTCCTATACATTCTTGCAAGGTCATGAGATTTCAACAGGGAAGATTCCTCTGGGAAAACCAGGGAAGGATCTCTGGCTTTCCCAGAGGAGCTGCCTTTGGCAGCTCCGGTTGAGCAGTCTGGAGTCAGAAGTCGGAAGACCCTGGAAAGGAACTGTCTGCCAGTTCCTTCTGAGGATAAAAACCTTCCAGTCTTTCCAGCTTCAGAAAAATTTGCCTGCAAATTTTATCCAGCGGCTCCAGACTCCAGACTTAACCGCTTATCAAATGAAATACTGGGCCACCAGCAGTTCCAGGAGACCGACGCCGGCCATGATCATGGACACAGCGGTTTTGCACTGGAGCTGTTCTTTCAGGTCGCTGACACCGAACATGCCGTTCCAGACCCAGAACCCGGAGTCGGTGAAGTACCCGAAGGAAATGGCACCCACGCAGCAGGACAGAGCCATGAGCAGCGGGCTGATGGTCAGCTGGCTCATCAAAGGCATGGTCAGGGAGGCGGAAGTTACGATGGCCACCGTAGCGGACCCCAGGCAGATCCGCATGAGAGCGGCGATGCAGAAGGGAATCAGCACCGCAGGCACCGGCCAGGTCACAACCATCTGGCCCAGCACATTGCCGATGCCGGAAGCCCGTACCACATACCCCAGGGAACCGCCCACACCGGTGATCAGCATGATGATGCCGGTGTCTTTGATGCCGTCATCCATCATCTTCAGCACTTCTTTGGTATCCCGGTTGGGCACCAGGCCATAAATGGCGATCAGGGTCCCGATCATCAGGGCCACAATGGGGCTGCCAAAGAGAGCCACAAAGTAGTAGTACCCGGCACTCTTGTCCGCTCCCATCAGATCCAGCACCGTCTTGGTCAGGATCATGATCAGAGGAACCACAATGGGCGCCGCGGAAATGGCCAGCCCGGGCAGATCCGTCCGGTTCAGGAACTGGTCCAGCAGTTCCGTGGAAGCCAGTTTCACCTGTTCGCCCTGCTGAGGACGAACGTATTCATCATCTGTATTGACCACCTGGTAAATCTTCTTGCCGATCCATTTGCAGTAGGGGACGATCACCAGCAGCATGGGGATACTGAGGATGGCACCCCCGGCGATCATCTGCCCCACATCGATGCCCAGCATCCCGGCTGCGGTCAGAGGGCCGGGGGTAGGAGGCACCAGCACGTGAGTCAGCTGAAGCCCGCAGGCCAGGGACAGCCCCAGGCCGATGACGGATTTGCCGGTTACCTTGGAGATGGCTTTGCACAGGGGGCAGAGCATCACCACAGCGGAGTCAGCGAACACCGGGATGGAAACCACCCAGCCGGTGACCCCCAGGGCCCATTCTTCATTGCCCTTCCCCACCAGTTTGATGAAGCTGATGGCCAGTTTTTCCGCAGCCCCGGATTTTTCCAGGATGGCCCCCATCATGACCCCCAGGCCGATGATGATGCCGGTGCTGGACAGGGTGTTGCCGAAGCCGGTGCTGATGGCGTTGATCACGCCCACAGTGGTTTTGCCCGCCACCTTCACGGTAAGAATGGGCATGCCTCCGATGATCCCGGTGATCAAGGCGGCGATCAGCATGGCGATGAAGCTGTGGACTTTTGTTTTAGCGACTAAGATTATCATGACCAGGATGCCCAGGCCCAAGCCCAGGACCATCCGTGTGGATTCTGCCATTTTCTATTCCTCCGATTCGTGAACCCTGTCCTTACCGTACCAGGCAGGGAGATTTTGCATCGAATTTCCAGCCGGGG
This sequence comes from Acidaminococcus sp. CAG:542, assembly GCF_000437815.1. NCBI lineage: Bacteria > Bacillati > Bacillota > Negativicutes > Acidaminococcales > Acidaminococcaceae > Acidaminococcus > Acidaminococcus sp. CAG:542. The sequence goes on along the minus strand of NZ_FR902088.1, from coordinate 5,976 downwards.
ATCAGGTACTGCATGGTGATGGCATCGTTCCGGACACCCAGGCAGTGTTTCTTGTACAGCTCGTGAGCCTTCATCACCTGTTCCCGGTCCACTTCCACACCCAGACCCGGTTTGTCCGGCACTTTAATGCCGCCGTCCACGATCTGCATGGGTTCCTTGGTCAGCCGTTCCCGGCCTTCCTGCCAGATCCAGTGCGTATCCAGGGCATTGTAGAAGCCCGGCACCGCAGCCCCCACCTGGACGCACATGGCCAGGGAGATGTCAAAGTGGTTGTTGGAATGGCTGCCCCAGGTGTAGCCGAATTCATGGCACATCTGCGCCACCCGTACGGACCCGTTCATGGTCCAGAAATGGGGATCAGCCAGGATAATGTCCACTGCCTGGCTTTCCAGGGAGTGACCCACCTGCCGCCAATCGGTGGCGATCATGTTGGTGGCGGTGGGGAAGCCGGTACGCCGGCGGAATTCGCTCATGATTTCACGGCCGGAATACACCCCTTCAGCCCCGCAGGGATCTTCACAGTAGGTGAGGATGCCGTGCATGTCGGACACATACTTCACTGCATCTTCCAGCAGCCAAGCCCCGTTGGGATCCAGGTCCATCCGGGCATCCGGGAAGGCTTTCTTCATGGCCTTGATGACTTTCATTTCTTCGTCACCGGGCAGCACGCCGCCTTTCAGCTTGAAGTCCTTGAACCCGTATTTTTCCTTGGCAGCCCGGCACAGAGCCACTACGCTGTCCGCATCCAGGGCTTCTTCGTTCCGCAGCCGGTACCATTCACAGTCGGAATCTTCTTCATGGTCGTAGGGCAGATCCGTTTTGTTCCGGTCCCCTACAAAGAACAGGTACCCCAGGAACCGGACGAAATCCCGCTGCTGCCCGTTGCCCAGCAGCCGGCATACCGGCATGTCCAGGAATTTCCCCAACAGGTCCAGGCAGGGGGCTTCGATGGCGGTCATTACATGGACCCCGGTCCGCAGATCGAAGGTCTGGTTCCCACGGACATCTTCTTCGCCGTTCTTGTCCAGATGGGCTTTCACCGCCAGCAGGGTGTTCCGGTAATCAGAAATTTTGGTCCCCACCACAATGTCCTTCACCTCTTCCAGGGCATTGGTGATCTTGGGGCCTCCGGGGACTTCCCCCACCCCGGTGTTTCCTTCAGAATCCGTAAGGATTACAATGTTCCGGGTGAAATAGGGGGCGTGCCCGCCGCTCAGGTTCAGCAGCATGCTGTCCCTGCCGGCAACCGGGTAAACTTCCATTTTGGTAATTACGGGTGTCATTGATTTGCTCCTCCTTGATCATAACCAACAGTATCCAACAATGTCACAGGCCCTTGACGATCCAATCCGACAGCTTCCCTGAAATTGCGCGTTTTCAGTCTATTGTGAATAGCGTCCGGATTCAATGTTTGACTTTATTGTAATTTTCATGCTACTATAAATCAAATTGTTTATTTTTAGTTCTAAAATAAGTTTTTCTAAGTGAGGTGTGCCCGATGGATCTAAAACAGATCGAATACATCGTGAAGATTGCGGAAACCGGCAGCATCACCAAAGCCGCCGAGCAGCTGTTCATTACCCAGTCCGCCCTGAACCAGCAGCTGCTGAAGCTGGAACAGCAGCTGGGGATCAAACTGTTCGTCCGGCACAAACATGACCTGACCCCCACCAGTGCCGGCCAGGTGTATCTGGAATATGGCCGGAACATGCTCCGGGAAAAACGGGAAGCCTACAACATCATCCACGACATGGCCCAGAGCAGCCTGGGAGATCTCCGGCTGACCTTTTCCCGGGAACGGGGCATCGACATGCTGGTAGCCACCTATCCCCAGTTCCACCGCCGGTTCCCGGGGATCACCCTCCGGCCCCATGAAATGTTCGTGGTGGACCAGCTGAACTGGCTCAGCCGGGGAGATACGGACCTGGGGGTGGTGACGGTAACGGAGAAACAGAAGACCCCGGACCTGGAATTCGAGCTGATCCGTCGGGAACCCATGCTCCTGGCCATTCCCCGGGAAAGTCCCCGGGCAGTGGACCCGGCCCGTCCCGGCACTCCTTTGGAAGACCTGCCCTACCTGCCGGTGGACCAGTGCAAGGACAGTCCCTTCGTACTCATGTTCCCCAAATCCACCATGCGCCAGATCATCGACCGGGTGCTGAAGGAAGCGGACTACCATCCCTATGTGCTGTTCGAAAGCGCCAGCATCCGGGCCCTTCTCACCATGGTGAAGAACAACATGGCCTGTACCATCGTCTCCGCCGGCTACTACAAATACCAGGACAAGATCGCCTACTACCGGATCCCCGGAGACCCTTACTGGGAAATGTGCATTACCTATAAAAAAGGAGCCTACCTGAACAAGGCCATGCTCTACTACAAAGACCTGATCCACGAATATTTCCAGGTAAAGGCCCCGTTGATCACAAAGAAATAAGGGGGATGTTGCACGTAAAAAATATGCGTGCCACATCCCCGTCAATGGTCAATTGACAAAAAAGCAGTGGCACGCGTGTGTTTTTTACGTGTGCCACTGCTTTTTCATTCCCCTTTACTCTTCGTAAACCGGTTCGCCGCTGCGGTGATGCAGAAAGCGCAGAAGGCGGACAGAAACATGCAGAAGGCGAAGCCCAGCACGTTGTTGGACAGGGTGGGGGCCACGATGCTGGGCACATAGGCGGTACCCCGGACATTGAAGTACCCTACGGCCACTCCCCCTACCCCGGCAGACAGGATGGCTCCGGCCATCACCACTTTATTGGAAAACATAAAGGGATAGGCCGCTTCCACAAAGGTCCCGAAGGCCATGTTGATGAACAGCCCGGGAATGGCCAGGGCCCGGTCGTCCTGCCGCCGGGGCGCCAGGATGTTGGCGGCCATGATCCCGGCGGACACCATTACCAGGCCCACCATGTCGATGGCTCCCAAAAAGGAGTTCCCGGTCTTTTCCATTTCCAGCAGGATAATGGGCAGGATGGCCGCATGGTACATGCCCCCCATAATGGCCGGCCAGATCAGGAGTCCCGCCAGGCCTCCGCAGAGCACCGGATGGATGGAGAAAGCCCAGTCGATCACGTAGCGGATCCCGTTGCCCACCGCTTCCGCCAGCGGCGCAATGAACAGGTAGATCAGGAGCCCGGCGGCCAGGCCTGCAACGCCCCCGGCCACAATATTGGCAGTGGTGGCAGGGAAGTTCAGCTTCAGGCATTTCAGCAGCAGGAACTGGACCAGGATCCCGGCGATGATCCCGCCGATGATGCCCCCGATGAGCCCGCCCTTTACGGACAGGATCCCGGTGACCACCCCGGCCACAATGGCCACATCCCCCATGCCGGATACCTGTTTGGCGGCCACCGTGGCCACGATCACCGGCAGGGCGTCGATCATGATGTTGAAGATCTTTTCAAAGTATTCCAGTCCCGGCACCTTGCTGAGAATCAGGGTGAGAGCCATGGCAATGAATCCGGGGAGGGACGCCATCAGGATCCCCCGGACGCTGATCCGGGACAGGAGGCTCCCCTGTTCCCCTGCGTCCCCGGCGGTGACCCCGCCGTTCATGGCCGGCCGGTAGCTGAGCTTCCAGAATTTGGCCAGGGCGAACACATTGGCAATGGCCCGGGTCCGGTTGGTGGTGCCGGTGGTACCGGAAACCGCCACCACATTGAGACCCATGGACTGGGCCAGAGCCATGGAAGTGCCCCCGGTACCGGTGGCTGCCAGCTTTTTGTCCGCCGCCGCTTTCAGGGCCGCCCGGTTGGCGCCTTTGGGGTCGCAGCTGGCCAGGATCAGCCCGTCCACCTTGTCTTCATCGATGAGCCCGGCGATCCGTTCGTCTTCCAGCACTGCTTCCCGGTTCACTTCTTCCAGGGTCCCCCGGAACACCACCTTCGGTTCTTCCCCGTTCCAGGTCCACAGTGCCGCTTTGGTGTCCGGTTTGGCCGTATCCATGGAGGCTTCCGCCCCGATGAACTGGATGGCGGTCAGTTCCATCCCCGCCCCTTTGATCTGCCGGACCATTTCTCCCAAAAGAGAAGCCGGATCTTTCCCGCCCAGGTTGTACAGGTTTCCCCCGCTGCTCCCCAGTATCGCCACTTTTTTCGTCATCCTCAGGACCCCCTCAGAAACCGAAACGGTCCGCCTTCCTCAGCCGGACCGTTCAGTTGTGTTTTGCTTTACTCCGCTAGTGTACTAAAATACAGGAAGTATGTCAAGATTTTCTCCCCCACACCTCCGGATTGGCCACGCCCTTCCATTCTTTTCCCTGGCATACGGCGTAACAGCCTTCCACGGCGGCGCAGGCCATCCGGGCCCAGGAATCAGGGGTCAGAGCGGCGCTGTGAGGAGTGCAGAGGATCCGGGGCGCCGTGAACACCGGGTTGTCCAGATCCGCCGGTTCTGTCCCATACACGTCCACGCCGGCCCCGGCAATGACGCCCTGGTTCACCGCATCCGCCAGGGCCTGTTCATCCACCACCGCTCCCCGGGCCGTGTTGATGAGAAAGGCGGTGGGTTTCATCATGGCCAGTTCCCGGGCTCCGATGAAATGCCGGGTCTCTTCCAGCAGAGGTACATGGAGGGACACGAAATCGCTTTCCCGGAGCACTTCCTCCAGGGTGTCCCCATACCGGCAGCCCGCGTCCTCCACCCGGGCCCGGTTCCGGGAATGGCTCCAGCCCAGGCAGTCCATGCCCAGGGCCCGGCACAGATGGGCCAGCAGGCTGCCGATGCCGCCTACCCCCACGATGCCCACGGTTTTCCCGGCCAGTTCCATCTGTTTTCCCTGGGCCCGGATCCCCCAGTTCCCTTTCCGGTTCTCGGCGTCCATTTCCTTCAGATCCTTGGCACAGGCAAAGATCAGGGCCAGGGCATGTTCCGCCACGCTCCGGGCATTGGCCCCGGGAGCCAGCACCACCGGGATCCCCCGCCTGGTGCAGTAGTCCACCGGCACATTTTCAAAGCCCATCCCCGGGCGTCCCAGCACCTTCAGGTTGGGGCACCGGCGGAGCACGGATTCCGGACATTTTTCCAGCCGGACAATGAGAGCATCAGCACTTTCCAAAAGGGCATCGGGGTATTCTTCCCAGTTTAAGCCGGGACCCACTTCCCACTGGATCCCCAGTTTTTCCATCATTTCCATCCCCGCCGGGGCCAGGGGCAGGCTCAGTACGAATTTCATCAGGCACCTCCCTGTTTACTCGATCCACCGGATCCATTCTTCCTGGAACCGGTCATGCTTCCTGGTTTCCTCTCCCGGATACCCCAGGGAGAACATGGCAAAAGCTTCTTCTTCCGCCGGCAGGCCGGCAATCTTCCCTACAGCCGCCATCCTTTCAGGCCGGGGATAGACCCCCATCCAGACGCCTCCCAGTCCCTGGGCATCGGTTTCGATCCAGAGATTTTCCAGGGCCGCACTGGTGTCCACCGGAGCAAACTCCGGCAGCAGGCAGTCTTTCCGATAGCTGATAACCAGAATCACCGGAGCCGCTGCAGCAAAAACGGAATACTGGCTGACGGCCGCCAGTTCCCGGATCTTTTCCCGGTCCGTCACCACGGTAAAGCGCCAGGGACGCTGGTTGCAGGCAGAAGGAGCCGCCATGGCCGCCCGGAGGATTTCCAAGATCTTTTCTTTTTCCACCGGTTTGTTCAGATATTTCCTTATACTGATACGATGAAACAAATTTTCCATAGTCAGGATCTCCTTTTCCCATATTCGTAAGCCTACTATACCAAAGCAGTAGGTTTCCTGCAATAGGGGCCGCACAACCAGCGGCCCGCCGGCTGTACTATACTTTCACCCTGGCGGTCCCAAAGCCCGCCCTGGGAAGGGTATAAGCAGGCGCCCGACACTTCGGCAACGTTGGCGGTCGCTTATGCCGCGGCTGGGGTCTGTGCGGAGCATGGTGGTGGGATTCGGCCAGAGGCCTTGTACTTTCTCTATATAAGAAAGGTGTATCCCCGCCTGGGGAGAACCCTCTA